>JAFDJI010000579.1 GCA_019307545.1 Deltaproteobacteria bacterium
CGCGGAACCCAGGTCGTCGTCAACCGTCGTCACGCCGGTCTCGTCTACCACAGCCAGACCTACCGCATCCTTAGCCCCGGCCACGAACTGAAGGGCTGGATTGCCCTGGTCCGCGACGACCATCGTCTCGACGTCACCCTGCAGCGACCAGGTCGTGGCGCCATCGACGATGCTCGTACCGTGATCCTCGACGCCCTCGACGTTGCAGGCGGTCACCTGCCCCTGCACGACAAGAGCTCACCGGACGAGATCAAGCGCATCCTGCACATGAGCAAGAAGGTCTTCAAGAAGGCCGTGGGTGCGCTGTACAAGGAACGGTTGATCGAGCTGACAGGCGAGGGAATCCGAAGTCACTCCGGTGCTCCGCGAAAACCTCATCCGCACTGACCTATGGGGCTTTCGCGGACTATGGGTGGTAGGGTCTGGTCAGGCCGCCCGACTGTGCCGGAGGGTTCGATGCGCGCGCAAATCGTCATCTTGGGGTTGTGTTTGGCCATCGGTGGCCCCGGTGCCGCCTGGGCGACGCCGCCCGACCTTCCAGGTACCACCTGGACCTTCACCGACGACAGCACCATCGTGTACGAGGCAGACGGCACCGTGCGCCGTGGCTGGGGCGAGCCGCGTGTGGGACGGGTGGCCCAGTCCGGTGACCGGGCCGATGTCACCTTCGGAGCGGAGGTACACACCATCCGCCTGCTCGATGCGTGTCACCTCACGCACTTTGAGCCCGCGGTGGACACCTACTGGTTCGCGACGCGCAGCAAACCCGCGTGCGCGCCCGACGAAGTGCGGTATTCCGAACTCGCGAACACGATGTGGACCTTCATGGACGGCCACACGCTCCTGGTGGGCGACGTCGCGGCCCAGCGAAGCTGGGGCACGCCGACCAAGGGGACCTCGCGCGTGCAGGGCAATCGCGCCGAACTCGCGTTCGGAAGCGAGAGCACCACCGTCACCCTGCTGGACGCATGCCACCTGCTGTACCCGACCCCCGACGGCACCGACACCTGGGGGGCGACGCGCGTGTTCCCGAGCTGTGGACCGGCGATATGCACCTACAAGGGCGTGGAGTGGTCGCACTGGCGATTCACCGACGGGTCGTCAATGCGCCTGCGGGCCGACGGCACGGCCTGGCGGTCTTGGGGGGAATCCACGGGCACGTGGAACAAGACGACCGGTGGGTTCGACACCACCTTCGGCGCAGAGGTCGTCGCGTTCACGCTGGTGGAACCGTGCACCCTCACCGCCAACCCCGGTGGCGAGGAGTGGCGGGCGAAGCGCGAGTTTCCGACGTGCGGGTGTAACTGACTTCCCTGTCTGGGTAGCTCGGCGCCGATCCCTCTCGTGTGTGCGCGCTACCTGTCCTGGTGCCTACCTGTCTACTTCACGTCCCACTTCTTCATCTCGTAAAGAAGCCAACTGCGTGGAATCCCCAGCGCACATGCCACCCACCAGCGCCTCCCACTCAGTGACGGGGTGACGGGGGCTGTGGCGGGTCGATGTCGAGACGCTCGACCACCTTGCCGTTCTCGTAGCGCGTCACCCGGTAGAGCCCGCCCGCGGCATTGTACTCGTGCTCGGTCGCCAGCCGACCCGCGCCGTCCCACGTGCGCCAGGTGCCGACCTTGAGCTCGTCGTGGTAGCTGCCCTGCTCGCGCTTCGTACCGTTTTCGTCCCACTCGACGATCGAGTGCTCACCTTCGCCGGTCCCGTGGTCGACCTCGGACTTCATCTGGCCGTTCTCGTGGAAGTAGCGGAACAGGCCGATCGGGCGATCATCGCTATACGTGCCTTCCCACTGCAGTTTGCCGTCGCCATACCACTGGCGAAATCGCCCGTGGCGCGTGCCGGCGCGAAACACCTGCTCATAGTGCTGCTTGCCGTCGTCGTGCCAGCCGTTCCAGGGGCCGTGCTGTTTCCCATCCCGATAGGCACCCTGCCAGGCCTTGGTGCCGTTGGGGTGATAGCGCGCGGCGAGCCCATCGTACGGGCCGTCTTTGTGCACGTACCACTCGACGAGAACGTCGTCGCGCCATCGGGTGACGGGCCCGTGCTCGGTTCCGTCGGGGCGAGCGCAGCCGATTCGATCGTCGGACACGTTCGTCACCGCGGCGCCATCGGGACAATGGAGCGACTGCTTCCATTGCGCGAGCCCCCTCGCACGTTCGGGTGGCGCGTAGTCCGCGTCCGGGTTCGCGGGTAGGTCGCCTGCAGAATCGGACAGCGGCTCGTTGGCTCCTGCGGTGGTCGGCTCGGGTGGTGACTTTGCTGTGCTTGGGGCTCCGCACACCGTGCAGGCGAGCAAGGCGGCTGCCACGCGCGTCACCCATGTCGACCTGACCCTCAACATGACTCCCACGTTCAGGTTCATCGCAACCTATCATCGGCGCGAGCCCCGGACGGCCGTGCTCCGCGAAGACCTCATGTCGACGTGACCGAGCACGGTAGCGCCGTCCCGCGCGAGCGGCCGGGGCAACCCCGCGGAGGTCGCGATGAGTCCCCGGCTGGCCCGAACCGTCCAGGTCGTCCTGGTGGCCGTGTTCCTGTTCGATGTAGCGCTTAGCGCCACCACGTTCGCCGTGCCCGAACTGTGGTTCCAGGCCTTCCACGGCAACCCACACGCCAGCGAACAGCACGCCTTCCTGCATCGCTGCTCGGCCAACTGGGCCGCCTTCGCGCTCATCCAGGGGGTCGCCCTCCTGCGCTGGCGACAGGCGCCCTGGTGGCTGGCGGTGGTCGCTGGCGTGCGCTTCAGCGACCTGTTCACCGACTGGACGTACCTGCTCGCATCCCCCGAGGTCACCCCGGTGGGCTGGATGTGCCTGTCCCTCCCCGGCTTGGGGAACCTGGCGATCGGCCTACTGATGCTCCACGGCTACCGCCGGGCAATGGGGGTGGGTGCCGAGCTGACTCCGAGCAGGATTTGAAGCAGGTGGAAACAACGGGCGTCCCTCGCCTCACTGGGCTCCTTCCCTCGGTCCCGCCTGGCGATGTGGACGTTGGCGTGGAGGTTGAATTGTGAGATCGAGACCGCGTCCTCCCCCTACGTCTTCGCCAGCGCCGAACCGCATGGTCGAAACGCTGGCGAGCCTCGGGCATACCGTGTACAAAAGGAGGGACCGACTCCCCTCCTCGGATCCACCATGCCCTCGATGTCCCGCCGCCCCCGAGGCGAGCCGACAGAACAGGCCGAGCCAGGACCCGACGGATCCGATCAGAATCTCCAATCCCTGGTGGGCAACGAGGCCATCCAGGCGGCGATGAGCGAATCGATCGCCCTGCCACACCAGGCAGCGCTCGAAGAGCAGTTTGGCGATCTCTCCGACGTCACCGCCCACGCCGGCCCCGCGACGACCGAGCTTACCGA
>JAFDJI010000580.1 GCA_019307545.1 Deltaproteobacteria bacterium
CGGGAGCAGCCCGAGGCGCGCGATTCCCCGCAGCGAAATAGGAGGAGGACCTTTTCCCGGGGGACGACATGAACGCCACCGTCTTTCTGCTGGTTCTGGGGATCCAAGCGTGGGGTCAGGAACCCGAGCTACCGATCGACGACGAATCGCTCCGCGAGGCCATCGAGGAGGCAGGAACCTCCGAGGACCTCGACGGCGCCGACCTGGTCACCGTGCTGTGGGACACCCGGGTCGAAGTCGAGGACTCGGGCCTGTCCCACATCCGCGAGCGCCAGGTGATCAAGTGCCTCACCGAGGAGGGTGCCGCGGCCCTGGCCCGGCTGCGGTTCGATTGGGACCCCGCCTCCAACCTGGTGGAGGTGGAGACGCTCCGGGTGCTGCGGGAGGATGGGGAGGTCGAGGAGCTGCCCCTCGACGGCGGCGTGGACCTGCCCCAGCCCCAGCGCGGGATCTACTGGGGCGCGCGAATGCGGCTGGTGCCCGTGCCCCGGCTGGACCCGGGCGACGCGGTAGAGGTCGAGACCTACATGAAGGGCTTCCTCATCGCGTACCTGGGCGAGGAGGGGGACGACGAGCGGTACATCCCGCCCATGCGCGGCCACTTCTACGACGTGGTCACCTTCGAGCGGCCGCACCCGGTGAAAGTGCGCCGCTACGAGGTCCGCACCCCCCTGGACAAGCCGGTCCAGTACGAGGTCTACAACGGTGAGGTGCAGTCGTTCTCCGGCTTCGACGCGACCCACCACCGCTACGCCTTCTGGAAGGAGGATCTGCCCGCCTTCCACAGCGAGGACCACGCGGTGGACGGACCGGACGTCCAGGCCAAGGTGGTGATGGCCACCGCGCCGGACTGGCCGGCCAAGTCGCGCTGGTTCTACCAGGCCAACGAGGCCCAGTTCGAGGCGAACCCCGCCATCGTGGCCAAGGTGGAGGAGATCACCCGCGGGCTGGAGACGGACGAGGAGAAAGTCGCCGCCATCGTGCACTGGTCGGCCGACAACATCCGCTACTCCGGAATCTCCATGGGTGAGGGGGAGGGCTACACCCTTCACCCGGGCCCGATGATCTTCGAGGACCGTTCCGGGGTCTGCAAGGACAAGGCCGGGATGGCGATCACCATGATGCGGGCGGCCGGCTTCGAGACCTACGCCGCGATGACCATGGCCGGCTCGCGGGTCGAGCGCATCCCGGCGGACCAGTTCAACCACTCGGTGGTCGCCTGGAAGCGGGACGATGGCACCTTCACCATGCTCGACCCCACCTGGGTGGTCTTCTCGCCCGAGGAATGGTCGAGCGCGGAGGGCGAGCAACACTACGTCATCGGCACCGAGGCCGGGGAGCAGCTTTTCCAGATGCCGGCCTTCGACCCGGCTGACAACGCCCTGATCGTGCAGGCCCGCTCCAGCCTGGCCGAGGACGGCGACCTGACCACCTCAATCACCTGGACCGGCCGGGGGTACGCCGATCAGCGGTTGAGACGGGAGATGGTCCACTACAACACGGCCCACGAGCGGGACTCATGGATCGAGCGGGCAGCCGCCCAACTCGGCGCGGGCGCCACGGTACAGCCGCGGATTCCCCCCTACTCGGACATCCAGGATGTCTACCAGCCGATCGCGCTTGGAATGGACGTCGCCCTGACCGGCTATGCCCTGACCCCCGGCGACCAGATCTGGTTTGCGCCGCCCACCAGCCACCACCTGGTCACCAGCGAACGCCTCGCCCCCTACCTGGATGCGGCGAAGCCCAGCGCGATCACCCAGCCCCTGCTCCTGTGGGCGCCCCGGATGCGCGAGGTCACCGAGACCGTGACCCTGCCGGCGGGGTGGAAGGTCGTCCGCCTACCGGAGGACCGCGACATCGACGGCCCGGTGGCCTCGCTGCACACGCACACCGAAGTGCGGGGTCGCAAGCTTCAATACACGTACCGGCTGGTGGTCAAGCAACGCGAGATTTCGGTCGAGCACTACGAGGGTTTCAGGGAGGTGGTCCAGGAGGCCCTGGACCTGCCGAACGACTTCGTCGTGCTGGAGAGGAGGTGACCATGCGTACCGCAACGATGCTGCTGGCGCTTCTGGTCTCCGCCCCGGTCCTGGCCGAGGTGCCCTCCGAAGTCCGGGATGCCCCTGGCGCCGAGGCCTATCCACTGGATGACGCCCTGCTGGTGTGGCAGCGGGTGGACGTGGTGCTCGGTGACGACGGACGGGTGATCCGCACCGAAGACGCCGCGCTGAAGATGTTCACCGCGAAGTCGACCCGGGCCAACCACTTCGACCCGCACATCGACTGGAACGACGCCCGCACCGCGCTTTCGGTGGACGACGTCCGCTCCTGGATGGTGGACGGCACCGAAGTGGTGGCCAAGGACAACTCCCAGGTGCCCAACACCGCGCCCGAGTTGCAGTGGGCGGTGCCCTACGCCCACATGCGCCGGATGACCGTGGCCCACGTGGGGGTGGAGCACGGGGGCACCAGCCGCCTCGCGACCACCCTGACCGACCGCGAGCCCACGGGGCTGCCCCTGTGGGGTGCGCTCGACCTGAATGGTCCGTTTCCGGTCCTGCGGCAGCACGTCCGCATCGCCGGGAAGGGCGATCTGTCCTGGGCGGTGTTGGGGGGCGAAGGCGTGATCGAGATCGGGGGCGAGGTGACCGACGACGGAGCCTCGGTGGTCCTGGAGCGCGCCAATGTCCCCGCTCACGACCCGGCCGAGGGCTGGCCCGCGCCCCGTTTGGTGTGGTCCACGGCCTCCTCCTGGGACGAGGTGCGCCAGATCCTGCGTGAGCGCATCGATCTGGCCCTGGAGCCCGACGACCAGGTGCGGGCCAAGGTCGAGGACCTGGTCGTCCCCGGGATGCTCCCGGACGAGCGCACCGCGGTGCTGCACCGCTTCGTCGTGGAGGGAGTGCGGACCGTAGCGTGGCCGGTCGATGCCTTCGACTACGCCGCCCGTCCCGCGGGAGAGGTGCTCGACTCCAGCGTGGGCCACGCCCTGGACAAGGCGGTGCTCCTGGTCGCCCTGCTGCGCTCGGCCGGCCTGGATGCGCAGATCGCCCTCGCCGCCTCGGGATGGGCCGTCGCCGAAGCGGTGCCCACACCGGTCCAACTCGACCAGGTGTGGGTGCAGACCGGTGGGACCTGGCTCGACCCCACCGCCCTGCGCGACCACCACAACCTGTGGCACCTGGCCGGGCACCCGGTGCTCCTCCTCGAAGGCACAGGGGTTCCCCAGGCGTTGGAGGCCCCAGCGGGTGAGGATGTCGCTTCACTCCGCCTCTCGGTGGACCTCGAGGATGGCGGTCACGAGGTCTTGGTCTCGGGGAGCGCCGAGGTGGACCTGGCGCGCGAATACAACCCTGTTGTTGG
>JAFDJI010000103.1 GCA_019307545.1 Deltaproteobacteria bacterium
TGGCCGCTGGGCGGCCAGAACTCCGGGGGTGACGCCTCCCCCGGCGACTTATGGCCGCTGGGCGGCCAGAACTCCGAGGGTGACGCCTCACCCGGCGACTTATGGCCGCTGGGCGGCCAGAACTCCGAGGGTGACGCCTCACCCGGCGACCATTGGCCGCTGCTGGCCACCACTCGGGCACGCGCACCGCTTCGCTGGGCACGGGCGCCGCTTCGCTGGGCACGGGCGCCGCTTCGCTGGGCACGGGAGCCGGCGGTCGCGGCTCCGCCGGCCCGCCTCCTATGGGAACTGGTCGAGCGCAAGCCCGATGGGCGCCAGCTGCTTGTTCATGGTTCGGAACCAGTCCTCTTCGCGCAGCTTGGCGTCATCCGCCTTCTTGCGTGCCACCTTCCAGGAGTCCCGGTCGCCTTCCTGCACTGCGATCTGGATCTCCTGGTAGGCATCGGCGCGGTCGGACCAGGCGGACACGAGCTCGGTGTGCTGGTCGGCCCACTCGGGAGGGGGTACCGTGACCGCGGCCTGGTCAGCCAGGTGGCGGGCGAGGGGGACGATCTCGTCGCCCCAGGCCTTCCCGACCTCTTCGGTTCCGCTGGTCTCGTTGTACACCTCCGCCGCGCGGAGAAGGATGCGCTGGGCGAGGAACCCGTTCTCGTACAACAGGGGCTCCAGGCGGCTCACGTACTCCGGCGCCGTGCGGGCGGCGGGCTCGGGCTCGGGGCAACCGACCAACACGACGAGGACGAGGAGGAGTAGGCGCTTCCACATCGCGTACACACCTTACACGCGCCGGGGTCGGCCACGCTCAGTCTGGCAGAACGTCGCGCGAATGGCATCGGCCGTCAAGGGGTGGGCCTTGCCGATGCCCCCTGGAGCGAGTAAATGCGCGTGGTTCGAAGCTCGGGACCCCGGAGGGTTCGTGCGCATCGCCGCAGCCGACATCCAGTCCAGCGCCCGGCGGCTCCACGTGGGGCTGTCCGACGCCTGGGCGGCGCAAGCCGTAGAGGTCGCCCTGGAGGCGGCGCCTACTGCGCTGGCGGTCGACCTGCTCTTCCAGGAGCGGGGCGGCGTGGTGTTCGTGACCGGCGACGTGCAGGCCGAGACCGCGCGGATCTGCGATCGGTGCGGCCAGACGGTGGCGCTGGTGTTGTCCAGCAAGGTCGACTTGAAGTACGTGCCGGCCGATAGCCACGACAGTGGCGCGGCCGAGCTTGCGGCGGGTGACCTCGATGTCGGCTGGTTCGCCGACGGGGCCATCGACGCGGGAGATGTCCTGAGCGAGGCGATTGCGCTGGCGTTGCCCAGCCGCGTCGTGTGCACTGATGTCGAGGCGTGCGAGGCGCGCACCGAGGCCCTCCTCGGAGGGGGCCAGGCGCCACCTGGTCATCCCGGGTTGGCGGCGCTGAAGGACCTGGCGCGCTAGTAGTTGCTCTCTGGAGGTTCCCCATGGCCGTCCCCAAGAAGCGAACGTCCCGGCGCCGCCGCGATATGCGTCGCGCTCACGACGCGGTGAAGTACACCGCGGCGGTCGAGATCTGCCCCGAGTGCGGCGAGCTGAAGCTCCGCCACCACCTGTGCGCGAGCTGCAAGACCTACCGCGGCCGCAAGATCGTCGGGGAAGCATCCGGGGAGTGAGCGAAGACACCACGGCAGCGCTGCCCGTCGCCGTCGATGCGATGGGAGGCGACGACGCTCCGGAGGCAATCGTGGCCGGGGCGGTCGCGGCCGTGAAAAAGGGGTTCCGGGTGGTCCTGGTGGGCGACGAGGGTCGCATTCGCCCCTTTCTCCCTGCGGGAACGGACATCGAGTTGGTCCACACCGACGATGCGGTCGGGATGCACGAGTCCCCCGTGGTGGTGCGACGCCGCAACGATGCTTCCGTTCGGCGGTGCCTGCAACTGGTGAAGGAGGGCCGGGCCTGCGCGGCCATGTCCTGCGGGAACTCCGGTGCGCTCGTGGTGGCGGCCGTCCTGGACATCGGCATGTCAGAGGGGGTGGAGCGACCCGTCATCGCCTCGGTTCTTCCTCGGGCTGACGGCGGGCGGCTGGTGGTCCTCGATGCGGGCGCCAACGTCGATACCCGTGGGGAACAGCTGGCGAGGTTCGCGCTCCTGGGGGCTGCTTACGCGCGCACCCTGGGCATCGAGGATCCTCGGGTGGGGCTTCTCTCGAATGGGGAGGAGGCGGGCAAGGGGAACGAACAGGTGCGCGTCGCGCGACCCCTCGTCGAGGCGCTTCCGCTGCGCTTCGTGGGAAACGTGGAGCCGAGCGGCGCGTTCTCCGGGGCTTGCGACGTGCTCGTGTGTGACGGCTTCGTGGGCAACGTGATGATCAAGGCCGTGGAGGCGGCGGCCGAGACCGTGATGCACCTCCTCAAGGAGGAGATCCGGCGCCATCCCGCCGCCATCCTGGGCGCGTGGTTGCTGTCCCGCGGGCTTCGCCGGCTGCGCGATCGGGTGGCGTGGGACGCATACGGGGGTGGGGTGTTGCTGGGGATCCGCGAGGTGGTGGTGGTCGGGCACGGGCGGGCCACGCCAGAGGCAGTGTGCGCCGCCATCAGGCTCGCCGGGGAGGCATCGCGCCGAGGACCCGTCGTTCGGGTCGAGCAACCATCCCGGCTTTGACCGATCCCACGGGTGGGGTATATTTCGCCGTCCGCCGGGCTGAGCACATTGCAGTTGTCGCCCAAGGGCGATCGGGAGACTGGATGGCTAAAGACGAGGTGGTGCAGAAGGTTCAGGACATCATTGCCGAGAGCCTCGGGGTGAACCGCAACGAGGTCGTTCCCGCGGCGTCCTTCATCACCGACCTGAATGCTGATTCCCTGGACATTGTCGAGCTGGTGATGGCCATCGAGAAGGAATTCGACATCGAGATTCCCGACGACGAGGCCGAGCGGATCCGCACCGTTCAGGACGCTGTCGACTACATCGTCGCGCACGTCTCCTGATCACCGGGGGCAGCGTGCACCGGCGCGCGGTGATCACCGGATTGGGCGCTGTGACGCCCTGCGGCCTCGATGTCCCGACCACCTGGGACGCGATGTTGAAGGCGCGACCGGGGATTGCGCTCATTACCAGGTTCGATCCTGAAGCGTTCAAGTCGCGCATCGCCGGGGAGGTGAAGGGCTTCGACGGAGAGGCGCGCTTCGGCCTGCGGGCAGTCCGCCGGTTGGGGCTGTTCATGCAGTACGCCCTGGCCGCCGGGGAGGAGGCGCTCGCCGACGCCGGGTTCCGCAAGGGTGAGGTGTGGCCGCAGCCGGAGCGGTTCGGAACCTACGTGGGCACCGGGATCGGCGGCTTTCCCGAGATCCTGGAGGCCGCCAAGGCCCTGGAGCGGGACGGAGTTCGGCGTATCTCCGCGCTGTTCATGACCCGTTGCCTGAGCAACCTGGCTGCTGGGGCGCTCGCCATCGAGAACGAGGCCAAGGGACCGAGCCTGTGTGTGTCCACGGCCTGCGCGGTCGGCAATCACTCCATCGGTGAGGCGGTGCGTGCCATCTGGTTCGGGGACGCCGACGTGATCCTCGCAGGGGGCACCGAGGCGGGCATCACCCCGCTCGGCTTCGGCGGGTTCATGAACATGAAGGCCCTGTCCACCCGCAACGACGATCCCGCCGGAGCTTCACGACCCTTCGACGTCGATCGCGACGGATTCGTCATGGCCGAGGGGGCGGGCGTGGTCGTGTTGGAGGAACTCTCCCACGCGCTGGATCGCGGGGCGCGCATCTACTGCGAGGTGGTCGGCTATGGCTGTAGCACCGACGCCTACCACATCACCGCACCCATTCCCGGGGGCGACGGGGCAGCCCGGTGCATGGCGCGAGCGTTGGAGGTCGCGGGGATCGCACCTGCGGAAGTGGACTACATCAACGCACATGGCACCTCCACCCTCCTCAACGACCCCACGGAGTGTGCCGGCATCCACACGGTGTTCGGCGATCACGTAGACAAGGTCGCGGTGAGCTCCACCAAGGGGGTCACAGGCCACACCCTGGGCGCCGCCGGTGGGGTGGAGGCGATCGCCACCGCCCTGACCCTGCACACCGGCCGGATCCCACCAACCGCCAACCTCGAGAACCCCGACCCGGAGTGTGACGTGGATCTGGTCATGGGCGAACCGCGGGCAGCCAGCCCCCGGGTGGCCCTGTCCAACGGCTTCGGGTTCGGCGGTACCAACGGCACCCTGGTCTTCGTCCGCTGGGAGGGATGAAATGCAGATCGCGATCGGATCGGACCACGCTGGCCTCCGCCTGAAGCGAGCGATGAAGGCCCACATGGAGGCCCTCGGTCACGAGGTGCACGACGTGGGGACCTTCACCGAAGACTCCACCGACTACCCGGACCATGCCCGCCACGTGGCAGAGCGGGTCATCTCGGGAGAGGCGGACCGCGGGGTGCTGGTGTGCGGGACCGGGCACGGGATGGCGATCTCCGCCAACAAGCACCGGGGGGTGCGTGCGGTGTGCCCGCTCGACACCTTCTCTGCGCGGAAGACCGCGGCGCACAATGACGCCAACGTGCTCTGCCTGGGAGAGCGCACCACCGGCGAAGGGCTCGCGGCCGACATCCTCGACGCCTGGCTCTCCACCTCCTTCGAAGGCGGCCGGCACGCGCGACGGGTGGACATGATCGAGCCATAGGCCCCATGCCTACCACTTAGGCAGAGCGGTCAGCGGTCAGCGGTCAGCGGTCAGCGGTCAGCGGTCAGCGGTCAGCGGTCAGCGGTCAGCGGTCAGGACCTGCATGCCGATGTCACCGAGATCAAGAAGATGCTGACGGCATTTCACAGAAAGCTCGCTGGCTGACAGCTGATAGCTGACGGCTGACTGCTCGAATCGCCCTAGGTGACTGGCATTGGCCTTAGGCCGCCACGCCAGCAACGAGATATGAGCCCGGTCCCGTCAGGGAGCGCCCATGAAAGCCCTCGCCGCGCAGGATCCCGCAGTCTACGGGGCCATCGTTTCCGAGTTTCGCCGCCAGCAGGACGAGCTGGAGCTGATCGCCTCCGAGAACTACGTCTCGGAGGCGGTGATGCAGGCCATGGGGACCTGGCTCACCAACAAGTACGCGGAGGGCCTGCCCCGGCGCCGCTACTACGGTGGTTGCGACTTCGTCGACATCACCGAGGGCCTCGCCCGGGATCGGGCCAAGCAGCTCTTCGGCTGTGTGGGCGCCAACGTGCAGCCCCACTCCGGGGCGCAGGCGAACGCGGCGGTCTACCTCGCGGTGTGCCAGCCCGGCGACACCATCCTCGGCCTCGACCTCACCCACGGAGGACACCTCACCCACGGCTCCCCGGTGAACAGCTCCGGAATGCTCTACAAGGCGGTGCACTACACGGTGCACGGGGAGACCGGGTACATCGATATGGATCGGCTGCGCGAGCTCGCCCTCGAGCACCGACCGCGGATCATCGTGAGCGGCGCGTCGGCCTACCCCCGGATCATCGACTTCGAGGGCTTTCGTTCCATCGCGGACGAGGTGGGCGCCATCCACATGGCCGACATCGCCCACATCGCGGGGATGGTGGTCACCGGGCTCCATCCCAGCCCGGTCCCGCACTGCCAGTTCGTGACCACCACCACCCACAAGACCCTCCGCGGGCCCCGTGGCGGCCTGATCATGGCGGATCGCCAGTGGGCCAAGGCGATGAACAAGGCGGTGTTCCCCGGCACCCAGGGCGGACCCCTCGAGCACGTGATCGCCGCCAAGGCGGTCGCCTTCGGCGAGGCACTCCGGCCGGACTTCAAGACCTACTGCGAGAAGATCCTCGCCAATGCCCAAGCGATGGCGGAGACGCTCCTCTCCAGGGGCTTCGACCTGGTGTCCGGCGGCACCGACAACCACCTCATGCTGGTCGACCTCGGCGAGACATGCAGCGGCAAGGATGCCGAGGATGCCCTGGGGCGTGCCGCCATCACCGTGAACAAGAACACCGTGCCCGGCGAGAAGCGGAGCCCCTTCGTCGCCTCGGGCATCCGCATCGGCACCCCGGCCATGACGACGCGCGGCCTGGGGGTAGAGGAGTCGGTCCAGGTGGCCAACTGGATCGCCGATGCGATCACGTCGAGGGATGACGAAGATGCGCTCGAGGCCATCGGGCGCCAGGTACGGGACATGTGCAAGCAGTTCCCGGTGTACCCGGAGGAGTTGGTCGACTGATGTTCTGTCCCGAGTGCCACTGCCCCGACACCCGGGTCGTCGACTCCCGGACCTCCGGGGACGCCATCCGCCGGCGCCGTGAGTGCCAGGACTGTGGGAATCGCTTCACCACCCACGAGCGGGTCGAACGTCCCATCCTCTGGGTGGTGAAGAAGGATGGGCGAAAGGAGCCCTTCAGTCGGGACAAGGTGATGCGGGGTCTCGCGCTCGCCTGCCAGAAGCGGCCGGTGGACGCCGCGGCGCTGGACGAGGCGGTGCGCCAGATCGAGGCCTCCCTCGAGACGAGGCGAGATGGCGAGGTCCCCTCCTCGGCGGTGGGCGAAGCCGTGATGGAGGTGCTGCGCGGCGTCGACGAGGTGGCCTACGTGCGCTTCGCCAGCGTCTACCGCGAGTTCGAGAACGTGGACCAGTTCGTGGACATCGTCCACCCGCTCAAGGAGCGTCGGTGAACCACGAGCGCTGGATGGACCGTGCGATCGAGGCTGCGCGGAAGGGCCTGGGGAGCACGGCGCCCAACCCCGCGGTAGGCGCGGTCATCGTCCGGGGCGACGACCTGCTCGCGGAGGGCACCACCCGTCCCGTGGGGGGTTTGCACGCCGAAGTGGTGGCCTTGGAGGCGGCTCGGCTCGCCGGAGTCGAGGTGGGCGGGGCCACCATGTACATCACCCTCGAACCCTGCTGTCACCACGGGCGAACCCCGCCCTGCACCGACGCCCTCGTCGATTCGGGGATCCGTCGGGTCGTGGTCGGCGTGGTGGATCCCTTCCCGCTGATGCGGGGAAACGGGTTGCGTCAGCTCCGCGAGGCGGGGATCGAGGTCGTCCTCGGTGTTCGAGCCGAACGGTGCGCCGAGGTGGTGCGGGGCTTCGCCCGAGCGGTGACCGCGGGGCTCCCCGAGGTGAGCTGCAAGGTGGCCTCCACCTTGGACGGGCACATCGCCGCCCATGACGGCCAGAGCCAATGGATCACGGGCGAAGGGGCACGCCAGCACGGCCATCTCCTTCGTGCCCAGCACGACGCCATCCTGGTCGGCATCGGCACGGTGCTCGCCGACGATCCGAGGCTCACCTGCAGGGTGCGGGAGGGCGCGGACCCGGTGCCGGTAGTCCTCGACAGTGCCCTGCGCATCCCGGCGGATGCCGCTCTGTTCGACCACCCACGGCGCCCGGTGGTGCTCTGTGCACAAGACGCGCCCGATCGTGACCTGTCCGCGGACGTGGTCCGGATCGCGAGGGGCAGCCGGGGGATCGACATCGAGGCCGGACTCCGGGCGCTGGTCCAGCACGGGCTGCATCGGGTGCTGGTCGAGGGGGGCGGGCGGGTGCACCGTTCCCTGTTCGACGCGCGCCTGGTAGACACCCTCTACCTGTACCTGGGTGGGTTGGTGCTGCCCGGGGGCATCCCCTGGCTCGGTGGGGAGCCCGCTCAGGACCTGGCGAGCGCGCCGCGTTTGGGCACGCCAGTGGTCGAGCGGGTCGGCGACGACCTGCTACTGCGCTATCCAGTACGTCACCGGCTCGACGAGGAGGGGTGATGTTCACTGGACTGGTGGAGGACACCGGCGAGATCGTGGCTGTCTCCCCTGCTCAGGGAGGTCTCGAGCTTCGCATCCGCACGCGCATTCCGATGGACGACGTGGCGGTGGGGGACTCGATCGCCGTCGACGGGGTGTGCCTCACAGCGGAGTCCACCAAGGGGGACACCTTCACCGCCACTGCCGGCCGGGAGACACTTGCTCGGAGCAGCCTCGCGGCCGCCCGAGCGGGACGGAGGGTGCACCTGGAGCGAGCGTTGCAGCTGGGCGCGCGGCTCGGTGGTCACCTGGTCCAGGGTCACGTGGACTGCACTGGCACCGTCATGGAGAGCCGCTCTGCGGGAGAGAGTTGGGTGTTGTGGATCGATCTGCCCGCCCACGAGGCGCGGTATGTGGCCGCGAAGGGCAGTATCTGTGTGGATGGCATCAGCCTCACCGTGAACGAGGTTCGCGACACCCGGTTCCGGATCAACGTCGTCCCCCACACCTCCGAAGTCACCACCATTACCCGCCGCGCACCCGGAGACCGGGTGAACATCGAGGTCGACATCCTCGCGAAGTACGTGGAGCGGCTGCTCAGCAGGCCAGAACCGGGTAAGGGGGGGCTGTCGCTGGAGACCCTCATCCGGAACGGGTTCGCATGAAAGCTCCGAGCGCCGACGAAACGCAGGACTTCCAGGTCCTGCCCCCCGATCCCATCCGCCGGGTCGAGTTGGCCATGGCCGACCTCCGCGAGGGTCGCATGGTCATCCTGGTCGACGACGAGGATCGGGAGAACGAGGGTGATCTGGTCATCGCAGCGGAGAAGACCACGCCCGAGGCCATCAACTTCATGGCCCAACACGGCCGTGGCCTCATCTGTCTGGCGTTGACACCCGAGCAGGTAGAGCGCCTCGGCCTCCAGATGATGGTGACCAACAACCAGAGCGCCTACAACACCGCCTTCACCGTGTCCATCGAGGCCCGTGAGGGGGTATCCACCGGCATCTCCGCCGCCGACCGCGCCCACACGGTGACCGCGGCCATCCATCCCAGCGCCACCCGCCAAACCATCGTCACCCCTGGCCATATGTTCCCCCTGCGTGCCCGCCACGGGGGGGTGTTGGAGCGGGTGGGCCAGACCGAGGGGTCGGTCGACCTCGCCCGCCTTGCCGGCCTCCTCCCTGCCGGGGTGATCTGCGAAGTCATGAAGGACGACGGCACCATGGCGCGCCTGCCCGACCTGAAGCGGTTCGGGCGGGAGCACCGCATCCGCATCGTCACGATTGCCGACGTGATCAAGTACCGGATGGGCACCGAGCGCATCGTGCGCTGCGAGTACAAGGGCATGCTGGAGACGGAAGGGCTCGGCCAGTGGGAGGTCCGCCTCTACCGCGGTCTGGTGCACGGTGACCTGCACATGGCGATGGTCCTGGGCGACCTGAGCAGCGAGGTCACCCTGACCCGAGTGCAGCCTGCGCCTCCGTCGTGGGCCGTGTTCGCGCCCAGCGTGGCCAAGCTGGCGCTCCAAGCCAACGCCGCCCGGCGGGCCATCTACGAGGCCGGGGGCGGGGTGCTGGTGCTCATGCACCTGAACGGGGGTTCGGTGGAGAACCTCGAGCACGTATTCGTCAAGGACTTCGAGGGTGAGGCGGAGCGGCTGCCCGTGCAACAGGCGACCGCCCTGCGCGATCTAGGGACCGGGTGCCAGATCCTGGTCGACCTGGGGGTGCACAAACTCCGGCTGCTCTCGAGCTCGGATCGTCCCATCGTCGGTGTAGAGGCCTACGGGTTG
>JAFDJI010000581.1 GCA_019307545.1 Deltaproteobacteria bacterium
GCCTGGCAGCGCGCCTGCGCCTCGAAAGCGAACCGAGGCTCCACCAGGAACAGATAGCGGGTGTCTTCCGGATGCTGCTCGATCAGCTACTCTACCAGACGTCCCGCGATGAAACCCGGGAACCCGGTGAGGAACACATCATGGCCACTCATGAAATACCTCCCATTCCGGCCCGTGCATGGGCCTCCATTGCAGTTGCGGCGCGCTCCGGGTCGCGCGTACGTACGGCCTCCCAGGCCTCCCGGTGCCGCGCGGTGTCGAACCGCACCGGGTCGAACAGGTCAAGGAACAGAT
Organism: Deltaproteobacteria bacterium; assembly: GCA_019307545.1. Classification (GTDB taxonomy): domain Bacteria; phylum Myxococcota_A; class UBA796; order UBA796; genus JAFDJI01. The sequence continues at coordinate 295 of JAFDJI010000581.1, forward strand.
CCCCGTTTTCGAGGTACACCCGCCGGACGGCGGAGGAGACCATGGCCAACACCCGGTTGTCGGTCATGGACACCATCTGTTCGTAGAAATCGAAATCGAGTCGCTGGACCTCGGGCGCCTCGGTGGCGGCCTCCAGCGCTTCCAGGGTCTCGCCGAGCGCCGCGACCGTCTCGGGCGTGGACCGGAGCGCAGCGTGGTAGCCGGTCCAGCGGAGCATCATCGCCCGCATCTCCAGCATGTCGAAGACCATCTTGGGGTCCAGGTCACCCCCCGGCGCCAGCAGGTAGGGCAGGAGTTGCAGGCCCGCGGTGGCCAGGAACTCCCGCACCCGCGTCGCCCCCCCCTGACGGACCTCCACCAGCCCCCAAGCCTCGAGCCGATGCAGCGCCTCACGGATGCTGGAGCGGTTCACCTCGAACTGCTCCGCGAGGTTGCGCTCCGAGGGCAGGGGGTCGCCCGGCTCGTAGGTACCGCCCAGGATCGCGTCGCGGATGATCGTGGCCACTTGTTCGGCGATCTTGAGCTTTTTAACGGGCGTAAAGGACACAAAGCCTCCAGGGATACTTATCCGGTGGTCCACTGGTCCGACCAGTCTATCCACACGTGCGAAGCCCGTCCAAAAGATCCCCCGTCAAAGTTCAAACAACGACGACGAGGGACCTACCGCGAAGCGACCACGAGCTTGGCGGTGGGGAAGCGTTTGTAGACCCCGCTCTTCACCTCCAGGGAAAAGCCATGACGTAGGAGGATCTCGCGCGCGCGAGGCAGGGTGAACAGCAGATAGAACATGATGAACGGCGGAGCGAGCACCGCGTTGCGCACGTGCATGGCGAAGTTGAAGCCACGGGCGACCCACCACATCGGGTTCAGCGCCGTGGGCATGTCGCTGGTGACGAATACCAGACGCCCGCCGGGGACCAGCGCCCGCCGGATCCCGTCTACGAATTGGTCCTGGTCTCGGGGGAGGATGTGCCCGAGGGCACCGAAGCAGGTCGCCACCTCGAACTCCGCGTCGAAGGTCATTTCCAGGACGTCCTGGTGCAAGAAGCGGAACTCGGCCTCTCCCTGCACCCCGCGCAGCAGCCGCTCCGCCTCCGCGAGCATTCCGTGCGACACGTCGATGCCGGTCACGTGGCTGCGACAGAGCGGTCGGAGCATGCGCATGGTGGCACCGGTCCCGCAGCACAGGTCCAGCGCCGCCTCCACCGACCCGGGCTCCCCGAGGAAGGGTGCCACTGGATGGAGGAGTTCGTCGGGGGTGCGGAAGGGCGTGTACTCGAACTTGGGGGCGAGCAGGTCGTAGCCACGCTCGGTGGAGGAGAGCGCCTGTTGGGCCAGTTCGAAGAGGGTAGGACCCTGGGGGTGGAACACGCGGACCTCACGCTGGGTCTTCACCCGAAGTGGGCGAGTGCGCACCTGCGCGCTAGACGGAGTGTCATGCGCAAGATGTGGACCGAGGCCAGGGGGCGATGGGAGCGACTGCTCGCCGAGTTCGGAACCATCGCGCTCGTCACCTACCTGGCGATCGCCTTGGTGGTGTTCGTCGGCTTCGTGATCGCCATCCGCATGGGGTTCCAGGTCGAGAGCACCGCCGCTAGCGCGGGCACCTTCGGCGCGGCGTGGATCGGCCTCAAGCTCACCCAACCGATCCGCATCGGCGCCACCGTAGGGCTCACCCCGGTGGTGGCATGGGTCGTCCGCCGGGGACAGCCCGCACAACTCGAGTCAGACCCCGAGACGCCCAACGAGGGTTGATGAGGGCTACAGCCCTTGGACGGTGCCCGTCGACCAGTCGATGGTCGCGTAGTAGTTGTCGGAGTCCTCGCCGCTGATGGAGCGGGTGTCGCTCCACTTGAGGACGCCGCCCAGGTAGATGTTCACGGTCACGTTGTTGGCACCGTCGTACACCGATCCGGGGTAGTCGTGAACGATGACGGTGTAGACACCCGAGACCGGGTCGTCGATGTTGATGTTCTCCGGGCCGGTACCGGGAATATCGTCCAGATCGAGCGCGGGGTTGTCGCCGTCGTACCCCGACTGGCCCCAGTCCAGACCCCAGCCGAAGCCCCAGTCGACGCAGTTCGCGTAGTAGCAGTCTTGGTCGCTTCGGAGGTACCCGCCGGGCGCGAGCAGGTGGAGGTCCATGTCGTCGCCGCTGAACTCCCAGTACATCTCGACCCACATGTCCTGGGACGGGGTGGCGGCGAGAGTGGCCTCGCAGGTGTTCTCGTTTCCGCCGTCGTTGCGCACCGTGAGCCGAGCGGTGTAGTCGCCGGCGAGGTCGGGCATGAACCCCGACACCACCGCACCGGTGGCGTAGGGCATCACCACCGCGGAGCCCTGGGGCGAAGAGACGAGCTCCCAGATGTAGGAGACGATCTCGCCCTCGGGGTCGTAGGACCCGGAGCCGTCCCAGGTGGCCGTATCGGTAGGCGGCATCACCGGGTTGGGGCTCACGGAGCACACCGCGACCGGGAATCCAGGCTCTACCACCTCAATCGGGTCATCTGCATCGGGCTCGTCGAGGAGAAGGTCGTACTCGGTGCAGGCGGTGGCGGCGAGGAGCAGGAAGAAGGGGATGCTGGTGGCGATTCGCATGGACAGGCCCTCGACGACAAAAAGCGCGGCTACATAAACACAGCGTCCAAATCGGGCGAAAGATAGCTCATGATTCTGCAACCCGCTGGGAAACTTGTCGGCTCCAGTCGATCCTCCCGTTTCCAAGCCGATCTCTCCGGCGAATGCCCACCTGGGACCACCCCCACCGATGGACCGCGCGCAACGAGCACGGGCGCGTGATCCAAGCAGTGAACGCCCTTGCGGTCGCCAGGCGCAGCGTTCTCCAGTCGGCCGTATCTCCAAAGCTCACTTTAAAACGAGTTTTTTTGGATTTTCGTGGTCCAGCATACCCAACCAGGCCCTGAGTGGACACGGCTGCGAGGCACGCACTTGCAGTCAGTTACGAAAAAAAAATGTACTCTGCATCACACAGGGCGCGGTGGGTCCTGGTGGAACGGTGGATGAAGGCCCGTAAGACAGTTTCGAAATTCCTAAATGGAGC
>JAFDJI010000582.1 GCA_019307545.1 Deltaproteobacteria bacterium
CCAGGAGGGGCGGGTACTGCTCTCAGAGGGGCGGGGGCGGGCCTCCGAGGGACGAGTACGGCTCTCAGAGGGGCGGGGGCGGGCCTCTGTGGGGTTGCTTGCGCTGCGCGCCGGGCTCGCGGTGCTTCGGGACCAACTCGGTGTGCTCCGCGATGGGCTCGCCGTGCTCCGCGATGGGCTCGCCGTGCTCCGCGATGGGCTCGCCGTGCTCCGCGATGGGCTCGAAGTGCTCCGCGATGGACTGGCCGTGCTCCGCGATGGGCTCGAAGTGCTCCGGGACCAACTGGCCGTGCTCCGTGACGGGCTCGTGGTTGTTGTCGATCGCGTGGTCGACGGCCGCGCACTGCTCGAGGACGGGGGCCGAGACGTGGTGGCGGCGGGCGCCCGGGTAGACGAAGAACTGGTCGCGGTGCGGGAGCTGGACTCCCGGTCGGAGTCGCGTTTTGGCGAACGCCAGGCCGGACCGTGGTTCGGCAGCATCCATCCAGCATCGGACCCAGCAAGCGCCTGCGTGTTGGGAGCCACCAGGAGCGCCACGGCGACGATCAACCAACGCGTGACGAACATGAGAGCCTCCTTTGAGGAATCAGCTGGGACATAAACCCGTGATCCGATAGCCTGACGCGACATTATGCGCCGCCCCGCCCACCGTCATGTTTCGTCGTTTCTGGTCCTCTTCGGACTGACCGGTTGCGCGCCTGGATCCATCCGTTGGCCCACCGGTAGCGATTTCCTGCGTACCGCCTTCTATGTGGACGAGGCGGGTGCGAGCACTCGGAACAAGGTGGTACTGCTCTCCACTGGAATCTTCGACTGCGCGCTGCCCTCCTTCGATGACCCCCAGCTCCAAGCGGAGGCCCTTGCCGAGCTGACCACCGGCGCGTGCCGCGAGGATGCGCGTCACGTGGTGCTCTACCTCTACAAGGAGCCCGACCTGAGCTGGCGGGGGACCTTCCCGCTGAGGGAGACGACGGAGGGTCCGGAGGGCAGAGCCGCAGACGCCGCCTACCTCGGGGTGGAGGAGGCCGTCGCAACCACCTCCGCCGGCCTGGTCCCCGGGTATCAGCCGATAGAGGTCACCCGATACTTCGCCCACGGCGAACCGGGAGAGGTCCAGGTTCGCCACGCGGACGACTCGATCCTGTCGGGGCACTTCGACCTCCAGGAGCACCACATCTCCGGGTCCTTCCGAGCGGAGCGGTGCCACCAGGATGCCGCGCTCTTCGAGTTGCTCGTGTCGAGTCCCATCGCGAGCTGTACCCTCGCCCTCGAGGAGTGAATGCCCATCGCGCTGAAAACCGAGGGTCTCAGCAAGGTGTACCGCCATGCGACCGGGAAACCGACGACCGCCCTCCACCCCCTCGACCTGGAGGTGGGCGTGGGGGAACACCTCGCGGTCATCGGCCCGAACGGCTCCGGCAAGACCACGCTTCTGGGCCTGACAGTTGGTCTGCTGGTGCCCACCTCGGGGACGGTGCACATCTTCGGGCGCTCGAGCAGAGAGGCCTCCGCGCGGGCGCGAATCGGCTACGTGCCCGAAGACCCGGTCCTGCAGCCGCGAATGCGCGTGAACGAGCTGCTGGAGGTGTGCGGGCGGCTGAGCGGCCTCTCCGCAGCCGACACCCGAGACCGGGCCGGGGATTTGTTGGACCGATTCGAGCTCACGCCATGGGCGGGGTCACCGCTGGGTGAGCTGTCCCGGGGAATGCGACAGGCGGTCGCGATGGTCCAGGCCCTGCTTCACCGGCCGGGACTGCTGCTCCTGGACGAACCGCTCACCGGGGTCGATCCCGATGCCCGCACGCGGCTGATCGGGATCCTGGGAGAGACCCGGCAGGCCCACACCGCGATGGTCGTGACCACCCACTGGCCCGAGGCCTTTGGCACACTGTTCGACCGCGTCGTCACCCTGCGGCGGGGACGGCTCATGGCGGAAGCATGAGCGTGGCCCTGCTGGCACGGGAGGTCGTCCGCGAGGCGGTGCGGGACAGGTGGATGCACGCCATCCCCCTGACCTTCGTGGCGCTGGTGCCACTCACCTGGGGCGTGCGGCACATGGCGATCGGAGGTGCGGTCAAGGCCTCCAACGACATCGGTCTGACGGTGGTGTGGCTGGTGGGGAGCCTCACCGCGGTGCTCCTCGGAGTCCACGCCCTCCGCCCGCGGGCGGACCAGGTGTGGGTGCTCACCCGCCCCATCTCCCGGTCCCAGTTCGCGTTGGGGCGCTTCCTGGGGGTGTTGGCAACCCTCGCCCTCCAGGTGCTCGGCCTGACGCTCGCCTGGATCGCCGCAGCCACCCTCAACGGCATCCCGCCGGCGGGGGGGTTGGGGTGGTTCACGCTGCTGCTGTGGGTGGAGTTGGGGGTGGTGGCCGGCATGGCCGCCCTGCTCTCCAACCTGGTCGGACCGGTGCTGGCCGGGTTGTGCACCGTGGCCCTCTGGGTGGCTGGTCACCTCGGGGACGAGTACCACCGCCTGGTGGAGGAGAGCGGCGTACCTGCCGCGCTGGCGACGACGCTGTACTCGGTTGTGCCCGACCTCGACCTGTTCGACGTCCAACAGCAACTGGTCCATGATGTCGTGGTGGAGCCCGCCCGAGTGGGCGGCGCGACCGCCTATGGTCTCGCGTGGATGACCGCGCTGCTGGCACTGACCATGATCGTCCTCTCCAGGAAGGACCTCCCTTGAAGACCATCTCCATGGTGGACCTGCCAGCCAGACACCGTCAGGCTGCCGACGACGTGGAAGCGCGGGTCCTCCAGGTCCTGCGCTCGGGCGCCTATGTGGGCGGATCCGAGGTGCGGGCGGCAGAGCAAACGGCCGCTCGCTGGTTCCGTCGAGCCGATGCGGTTGGCGTGAACAGCGGCACCGACGCGCTGGTGCTCGCCCTACAGGCGGTCGGTGTCCGCGCCGGACACGAGGTGATCGTCCCCGCGCTTTCGTTCTTCGCCACCGCGGGCGCAGTCCGCGCTCTCGGGGCGGTGCCCGTGGTGGTCGACGTCCTCGAGGACGGGTGCATGGACCCGGACGCCGCTCGCCATGCATTGACGGGGCGCACGCGGGCCGTGGTCCCCGTGCACCTGTTCGGGACCATGGCCCCACTGCCGCCCGTGTCGGTGCCGGTGGTGGACGATGCCGCCCAGGCCGTGGGGGGAGACCCACCGCGATCGGTGGGGGTGCTCACCGGGCTCTCCACCTACCCCACCAAGACCTGGGGTGGCGCTGGCGATGGCGGGTTCGTGGTCGGAGACGACGAGACCCTGCTCGCCCTGGTCCGACGCCAGGCGAACCACGGGCTCGTGGACGGTGTCTACCGGGATCTGGACGGGATGGCGGGGGGGAACTCCCGCCTGGA
>JAFDJI010000583.1 GCA_019307545.1 Deltaproteobacteria bacterium
AACCGCACATGGGCACCGCCCCCTGGTACTCTCGCCCCAGGTCCTGCCCTGGACGGACGTGGTCCGCGTCGTCGTCCGCGGTCCAGGTGCCGTCGGAGAGCAGCTCTGCGATCAGGCCGTGATTCGCGAGCGCCTGGGCGGTCACCCAGGCCAGGAGGGTCTCGGCGTTGGCGTGCAGGGTGTCGTCGTCGGTGGCGGCGGCCACGCTGGCCTGTGCCACAGCCATACGCAGGTCGATGACCACCCACTCCTGGTCGTCGTACCAGGGGAAGGGGTTCGTGGTGCCGTTGCCATCGTCGTTGCGCAGGAAGCCCGGGGAGCCGTTGGCCATGTGCAGGGCCTGCTGCAGTCCGAGGAGCGTGCCGACAGCCAGGGAGCTCTGCGGGCGGACCACCCCCTGGTTGATCAGCTCGATCACGGCGCCGTCGTAGGGCCCACAGCCCGTGCAGATCTCCTGCGGAGCCGAGGCGAGGAGGGGGCAGGTGTCACCGCTCGGGGTCTCCCAGAACAGCACGGGCCCCCCGTCGCTGGCCGGGCCGAGCAGGCCGCCCCGGATGCGCTCCGCGGCGGATGCGTAGGTGGGGTTTGCCGAGAGCGCGGCGGCCGCCCGCAGCCCAGCCACCGCCTGGATGGCGGAGTAGCTGAACTGCTTGCGACCGTTGGGGAAGCAGTCGTACCAGTGGCGCTCCCAGATGGAGGAGTCGCGGACCAGTAGGTCATTGTCTTCGTCGATCAAGGCCAATAGCGGGTCCGCGACTCCCGTGAGCACGGCCGGTAGTGTCTCTGCCACCCACGGGTCGTCTGACCATCGGTCTGCATAGGTGCCATAGGCCCACAGGAACAGTCCGAAATTGTCCAACTCGATGTTGGGGCCGGCGTCGGCGCCGCCCGGGCAGGTGGCGCCGTCGGACTCCTCCGTGCCATCGCCGTAGTAGCGGGCCACCGAGATCAGGTAGTCATCCAGGCCCAGGGTGCTGGCGTAGGTGCCGGCGTCGCCGTCGATCATGAACGCCAGGGCGTCGCGGGCCATGTCCTGGTGTCCGGCGGCGACCAACCCGGCGATGGCGTAGGCCGCATCGCGCGGCCAGGAGATGTTCCATTGGCCTGGTGGGAGGGAGGCGAGGATCTGTCCGCGCCCGGGACCCGTCTCGCGGACCTGGCCCATGCGGAGGACGGCGGTGCTCTGTCGGTACACCGCGGTCTCGTCTTCCGAGAGGCCCGGCGGAGGGGTCTCCTCCGCGTGGAAGGCGACCCAGTCGGCCTTTTCGGCGGCGAGGATCGCCGCGGCGTCCCGTCCGCCGACGAAGCCGGCTACCCGAGCGGGAAGGTCTGGTTGGTCGTCCCAGGAGAGCACCAGGCCACGGGTAGCGCTGGCGCCGGGGCCCAGCGTGTCGAGGTCCCACTGGAAGCCCATCGCGACGTCATCCCCGGAGACCAGGGAGCCGTCGAGGTCCTCGTCGTTGGTGAGGCGCATCCACGGGTTGCGGCTGTCCCCGCCGGGCGCGGCGGCGCGGAGGACGGGGGTGCCGAGGGGGCTGTGGAGGAGGCGGTCGGCGCTGCGAGACTCGAGGATCCCGTCGCCGGAGGCCACCGCGGACTCCTCGTCGGCGTGCCCCTCCCCCCCGGTGTGCGCGTTCTGGAGGCTGTACAGGTCCACCTCCGCGGCGACAGAGCCGCCGTTGTGCACGGTGGCGACGACGACCAGGTCTCGTGTGGCACCGGCCTGGAAGGGGGCGAAGGTGAAGGTCTCGACCTCGATGTCTCCGACGACCTGCACCACACGTACGATGTTGGTGCCCGCGACGTACCCGACCTCCTGCTCGGCGACGGTGTTGAGCCAGGTGCCCGTGCCGTCCACCTTCACGCCCAGGTACAGGTCCCACAGCAGGTCGCGGGTGTGGGTGAGCGGCGTCGGTTGCGCGGGGAGGTGGTCGGTGAAGGTGGCGAGTTGGTGCCGCTGGTCGGCGGTGCCGGACGTGCCGTCGAGGAAGTGGACCGGGACCCCGATGGCCTCGACCACGTACTGGGCCGACACCCAGCCGTTGGAGGTGGGCAGGAACGGAAAGGAGGGCACCGGCGTCGGGGGGGTGGGGAGGGCTTCGCCGCGCACCGGGCACACTACCCCGAGGTCGTCGTCGAAGATCGGCGTCCCGCTGTCATCGGTGTCCGTGTCTTCGGGGCCGCGACAGGCGGCAAGCAGCAGCAGGAGGATCAGTGGGCTTCGCATCTGCCGATCCGGGAAGACAGCACTGTGTAGCCGGGGTCCTCGCCGACCACAACCGCGGGCCGGGTGGCAATGCCCGATCCAGGTGCGATCCCCGGTCCGTGGGTCGCAGGGCCGCGTCCGAGGTGTCAAGAAGTGTGATCGACTTGTGAAACGGACGTGTTGTGCTTACGGGCGCGGCGGAGGCGGTGCTAGGTTGCATCACATCACCGACGGAGTAGACGCCAAATGAAGCCGAGAACCGCGTTGTTGGCTGCCCTGCTGCTCCCCTGCGGCGCGCTCGCACAGACACCGGACTTCAACATCCTGGTAGATGGGACCGCAGCCCCGATCTGGGTGCTGGAGGGGCAAGCGGGGACCTACACGGAAATGCTCGGTATCGGAAACCCGAGCGTGGTGTGGGACCAGGCGAACACGCAGTACCTGATGTTCTTCGAGACACGGCTGTCCGACGCGTACCTGTTCAACGATCCCCTGGCCGAGCCTCCCGGGCTCGGGCTCCTGCCAAGCGACTTCGACGACTGCCGAAAGGACCGCGATCCCGCCAGGGCCGCCATCGTATGGGCCATCGGGCGGGCGACCTCTCCCGACGGGTTCGCCTGGACGCTGGATGGGGACCACCCGCTCTTCGTGCCAACCCCGGGCACGTACTTCTCCTGCCAGGCCGCCCAGCCCGCGGTCATCTTCGAGGCGTCCACCGGCGACTGGCACATGTGGTTCAAGGCCATGCAGTGGAACGCAAACACCGCTGGTTCTCCCGAGCCCTGTGATGACGCAGCTCGCAACTGGCCCTGGGGATGCGAGCGGGTCACCGGGCTCGGCTACGCCAGCTCGGCGGACGGCGCCTCCTGGACTCCGGCGCTCGCTCCCGCCGTTCCCATGGAGGACATCCTCTCCGCCACGGGTGGGAGCTCCGATGCCGTGGGCTTCCCACGCTCGGTGGCGCTCGGTTCGGCCTGGCACCTGTGGTTCACGACCGCCCCGAACATCTACCACGCTACGGGATTGTTCCCGGACACGGGCTGGACCATCGAGTCTACGCCCGCCATCGTCCCCGGGGCCCAGACCTGGATGGAGGACAAGGTCTACAACGGCACCGCGGTCTGCCAGGACGTCCAGCCACGCCTGTC
>JAFDJI010000584.1 GCA_019307545.1 Deltaproteobacteria bacterium
GCCGCGCTGGCGATGGGCACGGCGATCGGCCTGACGGCGATGGGCCGGGGGGATCACGGAACCGCCTCAGGCCCGTGAGGTCGCCGCCCCACCCGCGGGTCCGAACCGCTCGGCGCGGAAGTCCACGGCCGCCAGACGACGGCGGGATTGATGAGAGGGTCCCTCCTCGACTACAACGGATCCAGCCAGAATGGAGACACTGGCCTTCCCATTCCCCCGGGGGAAAGAACCTTGCGCATCATCGTGCTATCGGTCTTGCTGGGTGGGTGCCTCGGCCCGGAGCGCATCGACGCCGCCAAGGACCGCGACGGCGACGACTACCAGGCCTGGCAGATCGGCGGGGAGGATTGCGACGACGGCGACCCCGCGGTGCATCCCGGCGCCAACGAGATCTGCGCTGACGGGGTCGACAACGACTGCGACGGCGCCATCGACGACGACGGCATCGGCGCGCTGACCTGGTACCCAGACCTCGACGGGGATGGCTTCGGGGCCGACGAGCCGGTCACCGCCTGCGCCCAGCCGGACAGTCACGTGGAGGACCTGGACGGCGGGGTGGACTGCAACGACAGCGACTCCTCCATCAAGCCCGGCGCCACGGAGGTCTGGTACGACAACGTCGACCAGGACTGCGACGGGGCAGACGACTACGACCAGGATGGGGATGGGTACCGCTCGGAGGCGGAGACCGACGACGGGACCGACTGCGACGACCTGGTGGCGGAGGTGAACCCGGGGGAGGAGGAGGTGTGTGGGAACCACCGGGATGATGATTGTGATGGGGGGTCGAATGGGTGTGAGTTGAGGGGGACGTTCCACTACACCGCGACACGCCACGCCGTGATCGACCTGTCGGACCTGACCTCGCCGGGGAGACAGCTCTCGATCGGAGACCTGAACGGGGACGACTCCCCCGATGTGGCCATCGGAGGGTACGGCCAACCTGTGTACATGTTCTACGGCCCGATGAGTGGGACCGTGCCATCCAGTGCCGCCATCGCTGTGCTGAACCAGCCAACCGACGAAGCCAGGTTTGTCAGCTTCGACATCTCCGGCGACTATGACGGCGATGGGAAGGCGGATCTCGTCGCTGGACGACACGAATCAAACAGCAGCGACGGCGACTTCTTCCTGTGGGACTCACCTGTCTCCGGATTCCTGACCAAGGATGACGCCACGAGCAACTACATCGGACCGGACCGCTCAGTGGTGCATAGCGGTCGATTTGCCTTCACACTCCGGTCGGTGGGGGATCTCGACGGGGATCAGAAGGACGAGTTGGTCGTCGGTCAAGAAGGCGGGGCGCCCTTTTCCTATTGCTACCTGTACCACGGTCCCTTGCCGGACTCGGGCCCAGCCGCGGACCTCGCTGATGTGATCATCTCCGATACGATCGGGGACCAGCGGATCTGCGAGTCCATGGCCAAGGCGCCTGACCTCACTGGGGATGGCCAGCCGGACTTCGTCGTGGGTGCCCAGGGGGAGACCGGATACGGAGCAGGCTCGGCCAATGTGGTGTCCGGAGCTGTTGCCGATGACTTCGAGATCGCGGACAGCGCCGCCCGGATCATCGCGACGAACAACGACGAACTCGCCGGGTACATCGTCGCGACGGGCGAGTTGAGCGGCGATACCGACCAGGACATCGCCATCGCCGCACCTGGGTCGAACGACTGGACTGGGCTGGTCTACGTGGCCTTTGGGCCCTTCTCCGGTACCTCCTCGTTGGCAGACGCCGAAATGACGCTGGCACCCGAACAGGCAAACCAGGACTGGGATTTGGGTGACACGCTGGCGGTGGGTGATCTCAACGGAGATGCCACCGATGATCTCGTGTTTGGCTCGGCAGATGCTCCAACGGGACCCGACCAGATCGGCATCGTCTACGTCTACTACGGTCCCTTGGAATCAGGCTCGCAGGGTGCTTACCAAGCAGACGTACGCATCCTGGGCACGGCGGGCGCGGACCATCCGCGCAGTCTGGAAACCGCTGACATCGATCAGGATGGTTTCGACGACATCATCCTCGCCACAGGAAGCAGCGCGCTGATCCTGTTCGGCTCTGGCGCGTAGGACCACTTGGGCGGAGGCTCATTTGGTCGAGTTGGCGTCCAAGGAGGCGCCCGTCGATTGGAAAGGCCAGAAGAAGCCTTCTAACCAGAATACGACGCGACCGGGACACGGGGTGTCGGGGTGTACGACATGCTCAGCCACTCCGGGACAGAGCGGAAGTCCATGTCAGGTAGTGGCGCGGGGACGAAGAAGCCCCTCCAGCGTGTCGCGGCCAATGAAGCGAACCACCAACATGGTGCACGACTTGCCAACGCGTGTCGGTCCGGTCATGAGCGCCAAGCTGGGGATCTCGAGCGAGACCTTGAGCGTGCATGTCCCGGGCTCGACCAGCGGCACCATCCCAGCCTTCAGCGCCGTCGCCATGCTGGAACACCCAACTCGTGTCAGCTGCAGTCAATCTCGAGCAGGAAGTTGCCCTCGGCGCCATCTACACCGTCCACGATGATCTCGTATCGCCTGGATGACCCAGCGGGATTGGAGAGATCGATCTCCTGCATGTCCCCGTCATAGCGGGTGGGTATCCAGCAGGAGTGGGAGTGCGTGGTGTCGCACTCGGTGTCAGAGCGCAACACGCGGACGTACATTTCGCCGCATTCCGCGTAGAGCCGAACCACGGCCGTGCTTGTTGCAGGTATGAAGAACTCGAAGAACCGGTCTGCAGCGTCCCAATCTCCTTCAGTCCCAACGTCAGAAGGGTTGCAGCCCCACACGTCGGTGTAGACAACTTGGTCGCCAGCCAAGCTCCCCCCCACCGTCGTTGCGTAGATGGGGTCCCCGCACTCGATGCCTTGGAAGCCGCCCGTGTCGGGATCCGCGTCTGTGAGGCAGTAGTCGGAGCCAACCAGCGGGTCGCCGCCGACCGGATCCTCCGTGGTGTAGGTCGACATGCAGTCCACCATACCGGTGTCGCTGTCCGAGTCGGTATCCGCGTCGGTGTCCGCGTCGGTGTCCGCGTCGGTGTCCGCGTCGGTGTCCGCGTCGGTGTCCGCGTCAGTGTCCGTGTCCGTGTCGGAATCCCCGGAGTCATCCCCCACATCGATGTCCCGCGAGCAGCTGACCGCCATGGCGACCGCGAGCACCGTCAGTACGCTCCACTTGCGCATCGTCTGCCTCCACGCCCCGAGCCCCACTCTACCGTGCCCGAACGTGAATGTCGCGTGCTCTGCGTGGGAGGTGCGCTGCGGGGGCAAATGGACTCGAAAGACCGGGGCGCGGGGGCAAGCAGGGTCCAAAGACCGAAACGGCAGGGCAAGTGGGGTCAAAAGCTCGCGGGAGGGCTC
>JAFDJI010000585.1 GCA_019307545.1 Deltaproteobacteria bacterium
TCGATCATCGATGCCGACCTGCAGTGGGACGACCCGCGCTTCCTGCATGGCAATGGCCGGGACCAGTTCGCGGAGTTGTTTCCGACCGCGAGCATGAACCTCATGCGCCCCACCGAGGACGACGACGTGCGGATCCTGGCCGACGGATCCGACGGCCCCGCCATCGTCCGGGTGGAGGCCGAGGCGGTTCCATTCCTCAAGATGCTCGGGGCGCTGTGGGCGGTTGTGAGACAGCCCGACATGTACATGATGACCGACTACATCGCCGAGCCCGGCAAGCCGTGGATCACCATCGAGTCCACGGTGTACTTCGGGTGGGACGGCGAGGGAGAGCCCCCGGAATCCGAGCCGGCTAGCTACCCCGAGAACAACATGCCGGTCATCGAGTGGGCGGTGGAGAACGGGGTCGCCCTGGGCGACTTCTACATGTCCGGCGGCAGCGTTGATATCTTCTGTCCGGGAATGGGATTCGACGAGGACACGGCGATCTTCGAGGCGCAGGAGCGGGGTGAGAACCTGTTCCTGGAGCCCTTCCGCTTCGAGTGGGTGGCCGGAGTGGCCGAGGGGGTGAGCTACGGGATTGCCCCGGAGGAGGGGGCCGCCTACATCCCACTGTTCACTGCGTCCCAGACCGCGGTCATGGTGGCGGGACAAGAGGGCAACGGCTCGCCCAGTCGGTTCCCGGCAGGCACCGCGCTCTCCTTCCGTCGCTACTTCTTCGTGGGACACGGAGACGTCGGGAGCATCGTCGATGGCTGGCTCGAGGCCACCGACCAGCTCTGGGGGTTCGTGTCCGGCCACGTGCTCGAAGAGTCCACCAACTTCCCCATGCCCGGCGCCGACGTGCTGGTGTTCGAGCCCGGTGAGGAGGCCCCCTGGTCCCAGTGGCGCGCGGACGTGGATCCGCGCGACGACCAGGAGGCCGGGTCCTTCGGCGGTCGGCTCCCGGTGGGCGCCTGGGAGCTGCTGGTCCACATGGAAGGGCGTCCGGACTCGGCACGGCTCCCCATCACCGTCGGCTTGGGGGAAGAGGTGGCGGTTACCCTGGTGGCGCCCCGACCCGGGCTGCTCAGCTTCACCGTTCGCGACGAGCGCGGCCGCATGGTGCCCTCCAAGGTGTCGATCTTCCCGGTCGACGGTCAGCCGAGCCGCAACCCGGTCTACGGCGACACCTTCATCGCCGGGTCCCCAGAGGCGGTGGTGTGGCCGCTACACGGAACGGGCGAGGTCGAGCTGCCGGACGGCGACTACTACGCGGTGGCGAGCCGGGGCCTCGAGTACGAGCTGGACATCTCCGAGCCCTTCGAGATCTCCCCCCTCCACCGGCACCACGTCGACTTCCTGGTGACGCGGAGCCTGGACACCGAGGGGTGGGTGTCGGGTGACCTGCACGTGCACGCCGCGCCGTCCCACGACAGCGGGATGCCGCTCGTCGACCGGGTGCGGTCCATGGCCTGCGAGGGGGTCGAGTTCTTCGTGGGCACCGACCACGACTACCTCACCGACTATGCCCCCATCATCGAGGACCTCGGGGTGGGGGACTGGGTGTCCACCGCGGTGGGTAACGAGTCCACCACGGTCGAGCTCGGCCACTTCCTCGGCTTCCCCTTGGCCCAGAAGTTCACCGGGGACGCTGGCGGCGCCTTCGACTGGACCGATTTGCCTCCGGAGGACATCTTCGATGAGTTCCGGGCTGCCGGAGAGGAGGCGGGCTTCGACCCCGTGGTGTTCGTCGGGCATCCCCGCGCCGGGCTCCTCGGGTACTTCGATCAGTACGGTCTCGACCCCTACGGCGGGACCCCAGGTCTGCCCGGCAGCCCCGGCACCCCGTCGGTACACATCCCCACCCTCGGACTGGCCAACCCCCTCATCTCCAGCGACCTGTTCAGCACGGACTTCGATGGGATGGAGTTGATGGGGACCAAGGACCTCTACTACGTCCGCACTCCGACGCAGCCGGAGCTGGACCGGTTCGTGGAGGACGGCTCCACCACGATCTACGACATCTTCGAGCGGACGCTGCAGGAGCAGCAGGACCTGAAGGACGGGGTGTACCGCTTCGGTTGGGGTCACGAGGGGCAGATCGAGGACTGGTTCACCCTGCTCAACCTCGGCTTCCGGCACACGGCCCTTTCGAACTCCGACACCCATGGGTGGACCAGCACCGAGGCCGGATGCCCGCGCAACTACATCGCCTCCAGCACCGACGACCCGGCCTTCATCGACGAGCAGGAGATGGCGGATGCGGTGAAGGCGCATCGGGTGGTGGCGACCTACGGGCCCTTCGTGCGGATCTGGGTAGACGGGCATCCCATCGGCGACGAAGTGGTCCCCGCTGATGCCACCGTAGACCTGCAGGTCGAGGTGCAGGCACCCACCTGGATGGACATCGACCGGGTGGAGATCTACCAGAACGGCACCCTGATCCACGTCTTCGAGGTGGACATCGAGGGCGATCCCTACCGGTTGGAGGAGACCCTCGAGATCACCCTCTCCGAGGATGCCTGGTTCGTCGCGATCGCCATGGGTGACGAAGACCTCGCGCCATTGTTCACGCCGGTCGAGGTCCCCTACATCCCGCTGGATGACGTGGTGATGGAGGCACTGGGTGCCGTGGAGGCGGTCACCGCCTTCCTCACCCCTTCGGTCCCCATCCCACATGTGTACCCGATATATCCGTTCGGGTTGACCAATCCGATCTGGGTGGACCTCGACGGGAACGGCTTCGACGCGCCGGGGATCCCGGATTGGCTGGTGGCACCGGAGGAGCCGTCGGAGTAACGTCCGCACGTGCTCGGGCGGGGGAGGGGAGTTACGGCGCGGGGCCTTGTGGAGGACCCGTGGCCCGCATCTTGATGCAGCCGTTCTCGCGTGCCCTGATCGTCGAGTCGCCGCACCGCAGCCTCGATGATCAGCTCCGCGCATTTGACGTGGAGCCCTTCCGCATGGAGGTGGTCCCCGACGAAGAGGCCCTCATCGCCGCGCTCAAGGACAGCCGGGCTGAGATCCTCTTCAAGCGGAGCCGAATTCCGGTCACCCGGAACGTGGTGGAGGCGTGTCCCGACCTCGTCGTGGTGCAGTTGTGCAGCATCGGATTCGACAGCGTCGACCAGGAGGCGTGTGCCGAGCATGGGGTGCTGGTGTTCAACGACCCGGTGTCCAACGGGCGCTCGGTGGTCGAACTGGCTCTGGGGCACATGATCTCGCTCTCTCGCCGCCTGTACGAGACCCATGTCGCGACCCGGGCCCACCGCTGGGAGAAGAGCTCCTCGGGTCGCTTCGAGGTACGCGGAAAGCGGCTCGGGATCGTGGGGCTCGGCAACATTGGGCGCCAGGTCGCGCGGGTC
>JAFDJI010000586.1 GCA_019307545.1 Deltaproteobacteria bacterium
CACTTCTACGACATGGGCGACCAGGGGTTCCGCCTGGTGGGCATCGAGCGGCCCAAGGACGACGACCCGCCGCGCATCCGGTAGCTACGGGCCGGATCCGGTCGCTGTGCCAACGGGCAACGACCTCCTCAGTGGCTCGCGCGACTCCGGGTGGCCGGCCAGGCGATCTGCCGCAGGAACGTCGTTGGAAAGGATGCCAGGCCCGGGAATCCGAGTGGGATGTCTCGTCCGGAGCGCGGCACGAAGGCCGTGCCGAAGAGGTAGTCCCACAGACTGAGGGTGATCCCGTAGTTCAGGCCATGGGGGCGGTCGGGCGGCAGGTCCCGCGCGTGGTGCCAGATGTGCATCTGCGGGTTGTTGAGCAGGTACCGCAGCGGCCCGATCGGCAGGACGATGTTGGCGTGGTTGAGGTGGCCGACGAGGAGCCCGAACAGGTGCACCACCAGAAAATCGTCCAGGCCGAAGCCGATCATCGCGAGCGGCAGGAACTCGAGGGTCCGGTACACCACGGTCTCCACCCAGTGGTACCGCAAGTGCGCCGCGAACCCCATCTGCTCCACCGAGTGGTGCACCTTGTGGAACTCCCACAGCAGCGGGACCCGGTGCAGCAGCCGATGGACGTTCCAGTGTACGAAGTCCCGCACCACGAACAGGAGCAGGAGCTGAGACCAGCCCGGCAGCGATTCGACGTGCAGGGCCACCAGGTTGGTCACCCCGAACAAACCCAGGAAGTCACCGAAGGCGGTCGAAGTGACCTTGGCGACAGCCGCGAACCCCACCAGGTTGAACAGGAAGAAGTTGAAGAACATGTAGAAGCCGTCGAGCCAGAAGTCCTTCCGGATCCGCGGCTGGTCACGGCGCCACGGCGCGAGCAGCTCCCAGGCGTAGACGGCGATGGACAGGGCGAGGAGCCAGTAGAAGTAGTTGCCCCAGTGCGGGTGTGTCACCTCGCGCCACAGGTAGCCGGCGTACCCGACGAACTCGCTGTGGAAGACCTCCCCGTACATGGAGCCCCCTGGCCGTCACCGGACCATACCCCCCTGAAGCCCCCTGGCAATCACGGGACCATATCCCCCGGAGTGGCCGATGGGGGGGCACATCGATAGAGCTGTGCCATGCCGATCTACGAGTACATCTGCAAAGGGTGCGACGAGCGCTTCGAGCTGCTCGTCCGCTCCTCGACCGTCCCCGAGTGCCCCGCCTGTGCGTCCCGCGACCTCGCGAAGCAGATCTCGGTGTTCGCGGTCGGCTCCAGCGCGCCCAAGCGCGGCCCGATGCCAGACGCCTGTGCCCAGTGTGGACATCCGGACGGCCCGGGGGCCTGCGGCTGGGAGTGAGCGGGTACGAGGCGGCGCCGTAGCTACGGGCAGGTGGTGTAGTCCCCGGCTTCCCGGCTCGGGTCGGGCACCTCGAGGTAGGAGGCCGCGCCCGGTTCGTGGTGCACGTTGACGGTGACGGCGTACTCCGGCCCTTCCAGCATGTCGGGCCACGGTAGGCCGTTGTTCAGGTTGGTCTCGTACCGCGGGTAGTTGGACGAGGTCACCGAGATCCGCAGTCGGTGCCCGGCGGCGAGGATGACACTGGTGCTGAACAGGTCCACCACCACCTCGACGACCTCCCCGGTGGTGACCGGGGTGATGCTGGTGGTGCTACCCCGCGCCGCGACCCGGGCCGCGCTGTCGGTGATGAGCATGGAGCGCCCGTCCGGGTACACGTCGGTCCGTCCGGGTACACGTCGGTCATCCGCACCATGACGTCGGTGTCGGGCTGGTCGAGGTCCACGAAGATGTGGGCCTTCACCCGGCCGGTGATCTCCATTGGCTCGGTGAGCACCGGGGTCTCGAAGACCCGCACGTCGTCGCGCGCCTCGATGGCGGTCTGGTCGCAGGGTCCCGCCGCGATGAGCAGGTTCCCGCCGCAGGCGGTCGGAGAGGGGTCGGCCGGATCGTAGACGTAGTCGGTGGTCTCGATGGCCCCGTCCGCGCAGGCCTCGTCCAGGGTCCCATCCGCCTGCAGGTGCATCCGCACCGGCGCCGCGGCCGGTGGCCAATCGTCCGCGGTCCGCCACTCGTTGCCCGGCGCCTGGGCATCGAGGACGTCGCCCATCACGTAGTACTGAACGATGGGAATGTCCTCGACGGCGAGGTTGGAGGTGGGGTTGGCGGGGTCCAGGTACTCCGCGATGAACGCCTGGGTCGCCTCGTTCACGGTCACCGGTGGGGTGGTGGACTCGAGGGGATAGATCAGTTGTCCCTGCGGCCTGAGCCCGACCCCCGAGTGGGTCCACGGCCCCATGATCAGCTTCTGCTGGCCCACCGCACCGGCACCGCCCTCGTGCTGGTAGCCGACAAAGGCGTCGATCGGGCCCTGCGGGAAGATGTCGTACCAGCCGCCGACATGGAGCACCGGCACGTTCACCTGGTCGAAGGCCTGAGCCGGCTGGACCGGGTCCCAGAAGTCGTCCAGGTAGGGATGGGCGTCGATGGAGTCGAAGAAGTGCTCGCTCCCCTGGGCCTCTAGCCAAAGCGTCACCATGGAGTGGCGGAACACCCCGCCGTGGAACACCCCGTGCTCGTAGAAACGGGGGGTGGCCACGGTGGGGAGCATGGCCTGCAACCCCGGGGGGTCGGTCGGGGCGGAGACGTACTGCACCATCCCGAGCGCAGAAGCGCCCCAACTGACCACCTTGTCGTTGGACCAGGACTGGTCGTCGATCCACTGGAAGGTGTCGTAGCCGTCCTTGAGGTCCCCGTCGCCATCGGTGGTGAAGATCATGTCCACCCCCTCCGACTTGGAGCGGCCGCGCAGGTCCTGGGTGACCACCGCGATCCCCTGCTGGGTGTAGGTGATGCTGGCGAAGCTCAGGAAGGTCTTGTCGTAGGGAGTGCGCACCAGGAGCACCGGAAAGGCGTTTTCGTCCTGCTCTTCCGGGAAGTACACGTCGGTGGCCAGGCCCACGTCGTCCCGCATCTCGACCATCTCGTCCTGGATGTCCGGGATGGGGCCTACACAGCCGAGGATGGCGAGAAGAACCACAGATGCGATCGAAATCCGAAAGGTCATGGCGTCTCCAGCTTCCACTGGGTTGACCCGCGTCTTGCGTCGAGCGGAAAAACCGGGGTCCGCGGATGCGCCGGGGCGACCGTTCTGCTACTCCGCTGGCCTGGCAGGGAGCGGGCATTGCCATCGTCGCTGGATTGGCCCCTGGTTTTCAAGTTTTTAGGCGTAGCCGCCTACCTGGCCGTGCTGCTGGTGATCGGCGCGGTGGCGTCTCGCCGGATGAAGGACGTGAAGGACTATTTCGCCGGCGGCAAGCGCCTGGGGTTCTGGGCGGTGGCCTTCTCGGCGCGCGCCACCGGGGAGTCCGCCTGGTTGCTCCTCGGGCTCACCGGGATGGGCGCGACCCTGGGCCTCCGCGGGATGTGGGTGGTGCTCGGCGAGGTGCTCGGCGTCATGGGCGCCTGGTTGTTCATGAGCCGCCGGTTCAAGCGCCTCACCGACCGCTACGACGCGATCACGGTGCCCGACTACCTGGAGGAGCGGTTCCGCGACGGCGGGCACGCGATCCGCATGGTCGCTGCCATAGCGCTCACCGTGTTCGTGACGATCTACGTGAGCGCGCAGATCGACGCCACCGGGACCGCCTTCGAGAGCTTCCTGGGGATCAACTACTTCACCGGGGCGCTGATCGGCTTCGCGGTGGTGATGATCTACTCGGTGAGCGGCGGCTTCCTCGCTGTGGTGTGGTCGGACGTGTTCCAGGGCACGCTCATGTTCCTGGGTCTGGTGGGCCTCCCACTCGCCGGGCTGGTGGTGCTCGGCGGACCCGGAGAGTTGGCGGCGCGACTCGGGGCGCAAGATCCGGCGCTGTTGTCGATGGCCGGGGCCGGTGGGTGGACCCTGGAGGCGGTCCTGGCCACCCTCGGCCTGGCGCTGATCGGGCTGGGATTCCTGGGCTCCCCACAGGTGTTCGTCCGCTTCATCTCCATGCGGTCGGAGAACGAGGTCCCCAAGGGCGCGCTGGTGGCCTTCGTGTGGACCCTGTTCGCGGACGCCGGCGCGGTGCTGGTGGGGATGGTGGGGCGGGCGCTGCTCATGAAGCCCGGCCAGGACGTGATCGTGGTGTTCGGCAACGGTGGGCAGGACGTGCTGCCCATCGCTGTGGAGCACTTGTTCCCCGCCGCGCTCGTCGGTCTGTACATCGCCATCGTGTTGGCCGCGATCATGTCCACGGTCGACTCCCTGCTGGTGGTGGCGAGCAGCGCGGTGGTGCGGGACTGGTACCAGAAGGTGCGCCACCCCGAGCTGAGGGACGACCAGTTGGTGGGGATGAGTCGGAAGGCCACCCTCGTGCTCGCGCTGATCGCGCTCGGGATCGCCCTCACCGTGGCGGTGACCGCCGAGGAGCGGACCGTGTTCTGGTTCGTGATCTTCGGGTGGGCGGGCATCGCCGCCACCTTCTGCCCGACGATCATCCTGTCGCTGTTCTGGCCCCGCATGACCGCCCGCGGCGCCCTGGCCGCGATGGTCACCGGCTTTCTGTGCGTGCCGCTGTTCAAGTTCGGCATGCCGGCGCTGCCCGGCGTCGGTCTCTACTTCGACGCCCTCTCGGAGCTTCCCCCAGCCTTCCTCATCTCTGGTCTCGTGGGGATTGTGGTCAGCCTGCTGGACCCGCGCGGTCAGGCGCGGTTGGCCGACGTTGGCGAGGAGTTGCGGGGGCACCCCGAACGGCCCACGGCAGAATCCCCCTGAACGTCCATTCTCCAGGGCAGAGTCCCCTTCGTATACCGCTTTTTGGGCAGAGTTCCCGTCAGCTTCCCCTTTCGCGAGCGGAGTCCCCCTCAGCCTCC
>JAFDJI010000587.1 GCA_019307545.1 Deltaproteobacteria bacterium
AGGCCCAGGTGCCCGAGACGTTCCTGACAGTCCTTCCGGTGCGGCTGTCTCCGGAGGAGGCTCCGTTTCAGATCAAGCAGGGGGAGCGCTGGGAGCGGGCCGCGCAGCGTCTGGTGGAGTCGATGGGCAGCGCCGAGCAACCATCCCGGATCTGGTTCGAGAGCGCCGGAACCCTGGCTCCCATGAATGAGCCCGGGGTGCTGCTCCAAGCGCCGTGGACGGCGAAACCGAGCGCACCAGACCAGGATTAGCGGGTCGAACCACCTACCGGGACGGCCTCGAAGCAGCCGAGGTGAGGTGTCACCTCCCGACTTTCGCAACACCACGTTGCGAAACGGCCAAGGTGAGGCGTCACCTCCCGACTTTCGCAACACCACGTTGCGAAACGGCCGAGGTGAGGCGTCACCTCCCGACTTTCGCAACACCACGTTGCGAAACGGCCGAGGTGAGGCGTCACCTCCCGACTTCACTTCGGCCGCGGTCTAGGGAGGTTGCATCAGCTCCGAAAGCTCGGGCACGACGGTGGTCAGGGGGGAGCGGGCCAGCGCGTCGCCGAGACCCGCGTCCCACAACAGGGCGACACCCGCCGAATCCCCGGCTTGGCGACGTGCCGTCGCGAGCACGCCGAGGAACAGCAGGCCCGCATCTGGCCCGACCAGACGCTCACCGAGGGAACGGGCCTCGGCTGGACCGTCGCGTCGAAGCACCAGGAGCAGGCGTACGCCGTCCACCTCCGCCTGGGTCGCCCGCCCGCCGGCCGACGCAGAGACCAGGAGCGGCTCTGCCTCCTCGAATCGCCCCTGGAGGACCAGCACCAGCGCAAGCCCGGCCGCCGCGAAGGCGCTCGCACGCGGGTGATGGGGCACTCGGTACCACCTGGCGGCCTGCTCGAGATCCCCGTCCTGCAATGAGAGCAGCCCCAGGTTCAGGGCGGCCTGGTCCCTGCCGGACCGAGGGGCCCACCAGGCACGCGCCAGCCGATCCCAGAGGCGTCGCGCACGGGCACGGTCGTCCACGGCGGCCGCCTGCACCGCACTGTTGAGCAGGTGCGACACCAGCACGGGGCGACCCAGGGTGATGAACCCCAAGGCCACGAACCCGAACGCGATTCCCACCCCCACCGACTCGGTGTGGACGGTGCCCACGACCACCAGGGCGAGGAGGCTGACCACCCCCACGGCGAGAGGCAACGCGAGGAGCCAGACCCCGAGCAACCTCGCGCGCCGGCCGTGACCATCGAGAACCTCGGGGCGACCGCGGCTCGCGCGGCGCTCGAGGAACCAGGCCCCCACACCCAGGATTCCCGCGACGAGAGCGACCGCCAGGCCTACGGGAACCACGTCCGGAACGAGGTCCAGGAGGTGCAGCGTCGCGCCGGTTGCCGTGCCGAGGGCGGCGCCCGCCATGGCCCAGGCCGAGGCGGTGACGGCGAGGCCCAGAACGGGGGGTTCGGTCTCGACCGGCGGCGTGAAGGCGTCCGCCGATGAGTCTGAGCTCACGGAAGCACGCCCAGCTGGAACGGGCCGAGGGACTCGTGCAGAACCCGGGCGTGTGCCACCACGTTTCCGTCCAGGAGGGTGGACAGGTACCCCTTGGAGGTGGCGACCATGGGGGGCGGCAGCGGCGCCGCCGTGATCCAGGCCTGTTGGCGCTCGTAGGGAGCCGCCGACCACAGCTCACGCACCTTTGGCCAGAAGGGGCCGATGGCCGACAAGGCGACCTTCTCCTCCCGACTGCCCGCGTCGTAGCGGTCCGTGAGCATGCGGTAGATCGCCACCCGGTCCGAGACCGAGACCCGGAAGGGGCTGGCCTCCTGTGCCTCACGACACAGCGAGCCGTAGAAGATCCACCCCTCGATGTCGACCTCGGTGAGGGCGAGCCGCTCCTCGTCGCTCCATGCCCACACCGCCACCGTGCGGTCGACCACCCCCTTGACCTTGTCGTCATCCGGTCCGAACGCGCCCCTTCCTCTCACGGCGTCATGCACCGCCGCGCTGCGCGCCTCCGCGGCCTCGAGGCCAGTAAGCCCGGCCCACCGCTCCAGGTCCCCTGAAACAGCGGCGAGCTGACTCCGAGTAGCCTCGGCGTCTCGGCGGAACCGCTTCACCAGACCCCGACGGAGTTGCTGGAGGTCCGGGTCACGCGTCCCTCTTCCCGCCAGGATCTCGACGTATCGCTGCGCCGAGGCCACGTCTCCGCAGGTCAGCCCCTCCGTCCCGCCCATCAGGACCTGCGCGTCGTCCTCGCAAACCTCTCCGCTCCCACACCCGAAGAGGGTGAGGAGGAGGGCGATGGCCAGGGCTCGCATCGTCAGACCCCTGGGGCTTCGCCCGACCCAATGAGCCAGTAGGGGCTCCCCTTGAGCTGCCCCTTGAGCTGCTGCACCTCGTGCGTTTGGAGCTCGAAGGTCTGGGGCTGCCCGGTGTTGGGGTCGCGCTGGGTGGCGAACCAGCGATCGCCCACCTTGGACTTGTGCAGCATCAGCCCGCGCGGGTCGTCGTAGACCAGGTTGAGATCGGAAGCGGAGAGCGGCTTGTCGGCCGGCTCCTCCTCGGTGATCTCGGGCTCCGGCTCGGGAGGTGGCGCGATGGCGTCCAGCACTTCGTCGATCTCCCACCGCAGCTCCAGCGGGAGCTTGGGGCGCACGCTCGCCAGATGGGCGCGCACCGGCTCGAGGTCGGTCGACTCGCGCGCCACCGCGATCAGCTGGTCGCGGACAGCATCGCGCTCCCTCCAGCCGACGGCACGGAGACGCTGGATTGCCAGGTCGATCTGCTGGAGGGTCTCCGTCGATGTCATCCCATGCCTCTCACGTGGGTCGATCGTGGTATCCGGCCACGCGGCCGGCGTCATCCGGTAGTCTGGAGCGGTGCTGAGCTTCCTCGATCACTTCAGCCCGGAGCACCGCCAGCGATTCGAGGCGGCGGCCGAGGTACTGCAACTGGAGCGCGGGCAGTACCTCCTGCGGCGCGGCGAGGCCGGTGGCGACATCTATCTGCTCATCGACGGAAAGCTGGAGGTGGTGGACAGCCGCTCGTCGCCAGAGGTGATTCTGGCGGTGTTCACCACCGGGGTGGTGGTGGGTGAGATGGCCTTTGTGGACAGCTCGCCGCGGTCCGCAGACGTCCGCGCCGCTGTCGACACCGAGGTGCTCCAATGGTCGCGACAGGACCTGCTGGCCCTGCTCGACCGCGACGCGGACCTCGCGGCCGTCTTCTACCAGGCGATCGCCCGCATCGCGGCCGGCCGCGTGCGCACCCTGACCGACACCGCCATGGCCGGAGGCCTCGACCGGGGGAAGCCGATGAGCCAGGCCGGCCTGTCCCGGGTGCGGGAGGAGGCACGG
>JAFDJI010000104.1 GCA_019307545.1 Deltaproteobacteria bacterium
TCCACCTCGTTGCGGGTGAAGTCGGCCACCATCTCCCGGAGCATGCGGTGCTCGTCGGAGGGGTTGAACAGGTCGTCGTAGCGCATGGGACCCCCATGGAAGGCGGTCCACTAGCGCGATGGGCGAGGGCCGTCAGGGGGTGGGATCGTCGGAAGCCTCGGAGAGCTCCACCAGCGCCGCCGCCACCGCGCCGGCAAACGCCGCGCGGGTCATCTCCTCCTGCCACCGGGACCACTCGTCGAGGTGCAGGCCGTGATGGGTCTCGATGATCACGGAGGGCATTTGCGGCCGGCGGAGCATGAGCAGACCACGGCGGTCCAGGAAGGCGCCGGGGACCTCGTCCAGTTCGTACCGGTCGCCGTACAGTGCGCCGTCGTAGGCGAGCATACCGGCGTCCGCCATCCCCCGGGCCAGGGACCGCGCCAGCACTCGGCGCCCCTCCACAAGCGCGGTGTCGCCGAGGTCCGACCAGAGCACCGAGAACCCGGGCTCTGCGTCGTTGCGCCAGCACTGCCTGTCGGGACCGGCGTCCCACAGCCACGGCTCCCCCCGCCAGTCGGTGTGGAGGCTCAGCAGCACGTCCGCACCCCATGCCCCCGCGTCCTCCACCCGCTGTGGGTAGGTGGGGCCTTCGACCGTGGACCGTGCGAGCCGGACCTCGAAGTGTCCCATCGCCTCCAGTCGCCGCGCGAGGTCCTGCGCCACCTCGAGGTTCACCACCTCCTCCAGAACGCACCCCACCGTCTCGGCGCCGACGTTGTCGCCCACGCCGTGCCCGGGGTCGAGGAAGACGCGCCGGGTGCCGAATCCGTCCGGAAACACCACCTCGGCTTCAGTCAACGGGGCGCCGCGCTCAGGCCACGGCGGCGGTCGGTCGGGCAGCTGGAGAGCGGCATCCGGCGCCGGTGGCCCCACAGCCACCGGGGCCGTACACCCGACCAGGAGCAGTGCCCACATCAGTACCCACATCCACTCATCGACAGGAAGGAGGCCACCGGGTTCCAGGCGGGAGGGCGTAACGTCCCTACCGCGCCTGGAGCGGCTCGAAATCAAGGCTGCGGCCCTTCCGCCACTGGCGCAGCTCCGGGAGCGGACCGTCCTCGGTAAGGCGGATGCGCAGGTGGGTGAAGGCCCTCCGCACCTGCTCCTGCGACTCCACCACCCAGGCGCCGGTATTGAAGTACCAGCCGCCGTCTTCGTGCCGTTCCACCACCGGGTCGTGGGCGTGGCCGAACACCACGATCGGGGTCCGCACCAGCTTTGGGATCATCCGGGAGACCGTCCTCATGTACTGGTGCGGGCTGGTGGTCTCGCGTCCGGCGCGGAACCGCCGGTCCAGCCAGAGCAGGGTTACCGCGGTGAGCGCCCCCGCGGCAGGGACCCATCCCCAGGGCAGGAACAGCAGGAACAGGACCATCAGACCGATGCCGGCTGCGGTGAGCGCCAGCCGGTCGATCATCATCCCCCGCACGATCTTGCCCAACTCCAGGGCCATGGGACGCTGCCGGAGTGAATCCAGCTCCAGGAGCACGTTGTCCGGGAGCCGGTAGCGGGAGGCCAGCTTCTGAAGCCGCTCCAGGTGCTTGTCCCGGATCGTTCGGATGTGCTCCGGGGTGCGCTGGCGCCAGAGGCGGATCAGTCGCAGGTTCGCCATGGCATAGGACCCGAAGATGCGGGCCCCCCGCGCGAGGCCCCGCCCGAGCATCCATCTCAGGTAGTCGAAGTAGCCGTACGGACAGTCGGCGGCGTAGTGGTTGTCCACGTAGTGCACCACTGCGGTGGACACGTTGAGGTCGATCTACTCCCCAGTGGGGGTCACCGGGTACAGCACGGTGTCGAAGGAGCAGTAGCCGTCGTACTGGTGTCCATGCTCGATATACACCAGGTCCTCCTCGAAGAAGAACCAGGGGTGGAAGGTGATCGCGGCGCCCACCTCGTCCGGGCTGCGCGATGTGGGGTCCTGCGCGGCCGGGTCGGTCGGCCACAGGGCCACCAGGCCGTCCCGGAGGGTCTCCTGCACCTCGGGCCAGAACAGCTCGGCATCGTGGTTGCCGACCACGATGGACAGGTCGTTGCCCACGCCCACGAAGCGTGCCAGGGCACGAAACACACGGTGGTGCCGGTCCAGCACCTTCTGCATCTTCATCTGGGCGGCGTGGGGTCGTGCCCCCAGCCCATAGGTGTGGTCGTCCGGGTGCAGTCCCAGGATCAGGTCCACCTCGGCGGGCATGAGGCAGATGGACAGGAAGTCCACCATGTCCCCGTTGATCACCAGCCGCCAGGGGCGGTCGTCCAGCCGACGCCAGATGTAGTACTCCAGGAAGGCCACCAGGTCGCGCTCCACCTCCGCCAGGCGCTCGCGCTCCCCTTCGGCGTCGGGCCGCAGGTCCTCGCCCAGGTGCAGATCGCTGATGATCAGCAGGTTCGCCTGCTTCGTGTCGGCAGGTTCCACAATCACTGCGATCCGTCCCTCCAACGACAGGTTCCCCCACTTCGACAACACGCGCAACGGGGCGGCGATTTCATGACCTTTCGGGACCGGCCCAAGATCCGTTCCGACTACCAGGCTGGTCGTTACCGCTCGGGTATCCGAGTTACCGTCCCCGCAGAGAGGTGACCGTGCCCAGGAAGATGTTCCTCATCGACGGCAGCAACCACGCCTTCCGCGTGCAGTATGCGCTTCCGCCCATGAACGCCTCGGACGGCTTCCCCACCCGAGCGTTGTACGGGTTCACCACCCTGTTCGCGAAGATCCTGCGGGTCCATCGCCCCGACTACTGCGCGGTGGCTTTCGATCGCGGCCTGACCTTCCGCCACGAGATGTACCCGGACTACAAGGGCCACCGCCCCGACATGCCCGAGGACCTGCGCCAGCAGTGGCCGCACTTCGACGCGCTGGTAGAGGGCTTCGGCTACCCCAGCCTGTTCGTGGAGGGCTTCGAGGCCGATGACGTCATGGGCACCGTCGCCCGGCGATTCGCTTCCCCGGACCTCGAGGTGTTCCTGGTCACCGGGGACAGGGACTTCGCCCAGTTGGTCGACGACAACATCCACATCCTCGATCTGATGAAGAACAAGGAGATCGGACCGGCCGAAGTGCAGGCCGAGTTCGGCGTGGGGCCCGACCGCATCGTGGATCTCAAGGGACTCGCGGGCGATTCCTCTGACAACATCCCGGGCATCCCGGGCATCGGTGTGAAGAAGGCATCGAGCTACCTGAACCGCTTCGGGACCCTCGAGGACGTCCTGGATCACGCCGACGACGTGGGCGGCAAGACCGGTCTGAAGATCAAGGAGAACGCGGAGATAGCCCGACTCTCCAAGGTGCTCGCTACCATCCGCCTCGATGTCCCCCTCGACCTCACCCTCGAGGCGCTTGCACCGAAGGGCCTCCAGCACGACGCCTTGCGGGAGCTGTTCGACAG
Source organism: Deltaproteobacteria bacterium (assembly GCA_019307545.1). Lineage (GTDB taxonomy): Bacteria > Myxococcota_A > UBA796 > UBA796 > JAFDJI01. The sequence continues at coordinate 3,426 of JAFDJI010000104.1, forward strand.
GTGGGAGTTCGGCAAGGTGGCCCACCGTCTGCTCGGGGAACAGCAGGTGGTGGACACCTCCATCTACCGGGCCGCGGCCACCGTCGAGGAACTGGACGCCTTGGTGGCGGCCCTACGTGCCGCGGGTCGGTTCGCCGTCGAGGTGGAACTCCATGGCAAGGACCCGCGCCATGCCGACCTGCTCGGCATCAGCTTCTGCTGGGGGCGGAAGGACGCGGTGTACGTCCCGCTCCGCGAGCGGAGACCGGACCGCGTGGACCCCGAAGAGGTGTTGTCGCGACTCAAACCGCTCCTCGAAGACCCGGACCTCGGCAAGACCGGCCATCGCCTGAAGGCCGTGATGCACGTCCTGGGTCGGCGAGGCATCGTCCTGCGGGGCATCGACGGGGATACCCAACTCCTGGACTACTGCCTGGCCGCCCACGAGCGCAGCCACGCCCTGGACAACATGGCCCAGCGGTTCCTCGGCTTCACCATGTCGCCCTACCAGCAACAGGTCCCCGTCAACGAGGGCCTGTTCTTCGACCAGATCGACCTCGAGGACCAGGCCCGCTACGGCGCCGAGACACCGCATGTCTCGTGGATCCTGGAGGCCCGGCTCCTCGGCCGTCTCGACCCCGGACCCCGCTGGGTGTACGAGCGCATCGAGGTCCCGCTGGTCCCTGTGCTGGCGGGTATGGAAGAGGTAGGCATCCGGGTGGACCTCGACGAGCTGAAGCGGGCGCGGGACGCGGTCGCCCTGCAGGTCGAGGAGACGGAGCGTCGCTGCTACGAGGCCGCGGGCAAGGAATTCAACATCAACTCCCGGCACGAGACCCGGGACGTCCTGTTCGACGACCTCGGGCTCCCCCCGTCCAAGAAGGTGAAGGACGGCTGGTCCACCGACTCTTCGGTCCTGGAGAAGTTGGTGGGGCTGCACACCCTGCCCGCCCTGATCCTCGAGTACCGTCGCCTCCAGAAGCTCCTCTCGACCTACCTGGACGCCCTGCCGGCCTACGTCGAGAAGGACGGGCGGATCCACACCCGCTTCAACCAGGCCGTGGCCGCGACCGGGCGCCTGTCGTCGAACGACCCCAACCTGCAGAACATCCCCATCCGTACCGAGGATGGGCGCCACACCCGCGACGCCTTCGTGCCGGAGGAAGGGTGGATGTTCCTCTCCGCCGACTACTCCCAGGTCGAGCTGCGCGTCCTGGCGCACTTCTGCGAGGAGCCCGCCCTGGTCCGCTCCTTCGCCTCCGGGGAGGACATCCACCGCCGAACCGCCTCCGAGGTGTTCGGCATCCCGGCCGACGAGGTCACCTTCGCGCAACGGAATGCTGCCAAGGCCATCAACTTCGGCCTCATCTACGGCATGAGCGCCTTCCGGCTCGGCAACGAGCTCTCCATCCCCCATGCCGAAGCCCAGCGCTACATGGACGAGTACTTTGGGCGGATGCCCCAGGTGAAGGCCTGGCTCGATGCCACCCGCGACCAGGCTCACCAGGATGGGCACGTACAGACACTGTTCGGGCGACGCCGCGTCATCCCCAACATCCACTCCCGGCAGTTCAACCTGCGCAAGGCCGCGGAACGGGAGGCCGTGAACACGGTGGTACAGGGGACCGCGGCGGACATCATCAAGCTCGCCATGCTCCGGGTGGACGAGATGCTTCGCCACGAGGGGTACCGTGCTCGGCTGCTGCTCCAGGTCCACGACGAGCTGTTGCTCGAGGTGCCGCCGGACGAGGTAAACGCCGTGCGCGCCGCCGTCGTCGACGCCATGCAGCGCGCCGCGGAGCTGAAGGTTCCGTTGGTGGCCAACTCCGCGGTAGGGTCGAACTGGAACGAAGCCCATGGCTAGGGGTTTGCTGCGACAAGGAGTAAGGGTGTGGTGTTGAACCCGGCGGAGACCCAATCCCGCGAGGCGGATACCGAGCTGCTCCGGGCGGTGATCGACGGTGATGCGACCGCCTACCGTGGTTTGGTGGAGAAGTACCAGAACCGGGTGTACTCGATGGTCTACGGCATGCTCCGCAACCGGGAGGATGCCCGCGACGTCACCCAGGAGGCCTTCGTCAAGGCGTACCAGAACCTCGGATCCTTCCGGCTCGAGTCCAGCTTCTACACCTGGCTGTACCGGATCGCCATGAACCTCGCGATCGACTTCATCCGGAAGGCCGGCCGCCGAAAGAGCACCTCCTTCGACGAGGGGGTGGCGGCCCGGGACGTGGACGGCACGATCTCCGAGTTGCACCACACCCAGAGCCCGAGCAAGGCGCTGGAGCGGAAACAGCTCTACCAGCGGATCATGGACGCCATGGAGAAGCTGCCGGAGGACCAGCGCCAGGTGGTGCTACTCCGAGAGCTCGAGGGCCTGTCCTACAAAGAGATCTCGGACGTGATGGACATCCCGGAGGGAACGGTGATGTCGCGCCTGTTCTACGCACGCAAGAAGCTGCAGCATCTGCTTGCGGCAGACCGCTTTGAATAACCGCCGAGCCCCAGCGTCGATCCCATCGCAATGACCACCGAACTCACCCGTCTCCTGAACCGCATCCGCGAAGGCATCGCGAGCGAGCAGGAGTGCACCCGCGCCCGGGAGCTGGCCCTGGGGGGCGATTGGCTCCCGGAGGAGATCCAGCCCGGGTTGCTCGAACGCGACCTGGTGGCGGACGCGGTAGGGCTGTTGGCGGTGCTCGGTGAGGACGTCGCCTTCGGTGAGGAGCTTGCGGCCGCCATTGACGCCGAGACCAGGGGGAGCCGGGTGGACGTGGTGCTGGATGACGGGTGGGCGCCAGTACGCTCCGCCCTGGCCCGGGGGCTGGACGAGGAAGCGGCTGGTATCGACGTCTCCGGTGCGGTGCTGTCGGCCCTCGGCTTGGAGGAGCCCGACCTGCCCGTCGCCGACGCGGTGCGGGCACAGGCCGGCGAGATCGACATCGTGGACGAGGTGACGCTGTTCAGCTCTGGGATGTTGGCCGCCGCGATGCGCGAAGAGGCGGGCACGGTCGACCTGGTCACGGACGTCATGCGGCAGGTGCGCCAGACCGCGCTCGCTCCAGCCTCGACGCCGCTTCCGGAGCCCGTGAACACCCGTCGCTGGTTCCTGGCGGCGCTCACCATGGCTGCCGTCTTCGTCCTGTCGGTGACGGTGGGCCGGGCGGTGTGGAACGTCGGGGAGCCGGCTCCCTACGTCATGCAGTTCGCCTCGGCCGAGGAGATCGTGGTGAACGACCTGTCCTACGGGGAGTCCACCGCGGTGTACGTCTTCCAGGCCGATAGCGACAACGCGCCCCTGATCATCTGGGTCGACGAGTACGAGGAGGCCACGCTGTGATGGGCCGATTCCTTCCCTTTCCCCGCTTGCTCCAGTTCCTGATGCTGGTGCTCGCCCTCGGCGCATCCGCGCCAGCCTTCGCCCAGCGAGGTCCGACGCCGGCGCCCGCGAGGGCCTCGCAGCGGGTGTCCATCGAGATGATGGTGGTCTATGCCACCAACAGCCACAAGCGCGTCGATCCACGCCTACGGTCGCTGCTGCCCCACCTGCGCCACCTCAACTACTCTGGCTACGAGGTGCTCGACGTGCGGACCGACAGCCTTGGCCCCCACCAGGAGACCACCTTCTCGATCGTGGGCGGGCGGCGGATGCAGGTGGAGCTCCTCGGCATCGACGACCGACAGGCACGGATCCGGGTCCGCATGTTCAAGGAGTCGCGCCGCTTGCTCGACACCACCGTCAGCATCCACCGAAACCGATCCTTCATCGTCGCCGGGCCGCATCACCGAGATGGTGTGCTCATCCTCCCTATGACGGCGCGCTATTGAGCCGTCCAGGACACCTGTTCCTGGATCCGGGGATCGAGCGCTTGTAGAGTGCACGGGAGAACGTCGCGACGACGCTTGCACGGGAGTCGTCCCTTGACCATCTTCCAGAAGATCATCGATCGGGAGATCCCAGCGGACATCCTCTTCGAGGACGATTCGGTCCTGGCGTTTCGAGACATCGACCCCAAGGCGCCTACACACGTCCTGGTCATTCCCAAGAAGCCCATCGCCCGGATCGCCGACGCCACGGACGCGGACACCGCGCTGCTCGGCCGGCTTTTGCTCGCCGCGACGCAGGTAGCCGAGCAGGAGGGGCTCGAGGATGGCTATCGACTGGTCATCAACAACGGCGTACACGGAGGGCAGGCGGTCTATCACCTGCACCTCCACCTCCTCGGTGGCCGCCAGATGACCTGGCCGCCGGGCTAAGCCCCCCGCTGCACACCCAATAGCAAACCCACCGCACGACGGAGGCCAACGGATGGCCACATACGACACCACCACCCATCCACTCGCTTTCGCCCACATGGAAGGCGGGATGAAGACGGTCTATGTCGTTCCCAACAGCGGGGAGTTGTCCATGGTCACCTCCGGCGATCGGGTCGAGTTCGACGACCTCGGCTACATCACCGTGGCGACCGTTCGACGCTACGAAACGCTGGGCGATCTCATCGAAGCCGAGGGCTTTGGCAACGTCATCCCCGAGGCCAACTCTTCGGAGGAGGCGATCGAGGTGCTGCGCGCCTCGATGGATTGGAACGGCCGCTCGGAGGACAACGGCGTGTTGGCGCTGCGGGTACGGAACGCGAAGCGCAAGTCCTGACACCTCGCGCGCCGCGGGATCCTGCTCGCGATCTCCACTCCATCCCCCAATCGCGAAGCATCGCATCGGAGGTTCGCATGTCGCACCGTCGTACTTCCATCCTCGCCGGGGAGCCCGTCCACTCCGGTCCGGTCGCCGAGATCCGCGCCCCCTGGGACGGCGAGGTCGTCACCGAGGTGGTCCAGGTCGACGCCGAAGGGCTGGACAGCGCCATTGCCAGCGCGAGCGAGGCCTTCGCCGCCACGCGGTCGCTGGCGCCGTACCAGCGCACCGAGATCCTCGACCGGGTGGTCGCGGGGATCGAGCGACGCAGCGCGGAGCTGGCGGCCGCCATTCGCGACGAAGCGGGAAAGCCCGACAAATTCGCGAAGGGAGAGGTGGCCCGTGCGATGAGCACCTTCCGGTTCGCGGCCCACGAGGCCCGCCGGGAGGGTGGCGAGATCCTGCCGCTGGACGCCGTTCCGCAGGGCGCCGGACGGATGGGGCTGGTGCGCCGCGTCCCCCGCGGACCCGTAGGTGCGATCTCGCCGTTCAACTTCCCCTTGAACCTGATGGCCCACAAGCTGGCGCCTGCGATTGCCGTCGGCGCGCCCTTCGTGGGCAAGCCCCCCAGCGCTGCCCCCTCCGCCTCGATCATCCTCGGCGAGATCATCTTGGAGGCCGGTTACCCCGCGCAGGCGGTGCACATCGTGAGTTGTGCGGCGCGGGTGGCCGACGCCCTGGTCACCGACGACCGTATGGGGGTGCTGTCGTTCACCGGCAGCCCCGAGGTCGGGTGGGACATGAAGGCCCGCTGTGGCCGGAAGCAGGTGATCCTGGAGCTTGGGGGCAACGCGGCCGTGGTCGTCGAGCCCGACGCCGATCTGGACTGGGCCGTGTCGCGGCTGGCGGTGGGGGCCTATGCCTATGCCGGCCAGGTCTGCATCAGCGTGCAACGCATCCTGATCCACGAAGCCATCTACGACGAGTTCGCCGCCCGGTTCCGCACCGAGGTCACCGAGCGTCTGCCGTGGGGTGATCCCCGCGACCCGGCCGTCGTGTCCGGCCCGATGATCAAGCAGAGCGAAGCCGACCGGATCCGCGCATGGATCGACGAAGCCGTCGCAGCCGGCGTTTCCTGCGCGAGCGCCGGTGAACGTTCGGAGGGGACGCTCGTACCCCCCATGATGTTCGAGGGCGTCCCGGCGGGGATGCGGTTGCTGGACCAGGAGGCCTTCGGTCCGGTGGTTTGCCTCCAGCCCTATCGCACTTTCGAGCAGGGCCTCGCCGAGGTCAACCGCAGCCGCTACGGACTGCAGGCGGGGGTGTTCACCCGCGACATCCGAAAGGTCTTCCAGGCCTGGGACACGCTGGTCGTGGGCGGCGTCATCCACGACGACGACTACCCGACCTTCCGCGTCGACAACATGCCCTACGGTGGGGTGAAGGACTCTGGCTTCGGCCGCGAAGGCGTCAAAGACGCGATGGAGGCGTTCACCGAGCCAAGCCTCCTCGCATTGCGGCTGAGAGACTAAGAAACCAGCAGACAGCACCAGAAGGGCGCTGGGGACGCCGGGCTCGTCGGCGGAGGCTCTCCACCAAAGGGCGAGGCTGACGCCGGGCTTGTCGGCGGAGACGCTCCACCCTCCTCGCCGCCTACGGCGTTCCCCTTGCGGCGCGCATGCGCGCCGCGGGGGCCCCTGGCCTCGAAGCGGCCGTCGGGTTGGAGTGTCTCCACCTACGTCCGGCTTCACATCGCCGTGGATGTGAACAGTCTGCGGGACGGATCAGGCCCACCGGGGTTGGATCACGACGGTCCCACCCACCCCCCACTGTGAGTGGATCCCGGCACTGCCACACATCTACGGGATGTGAAGGGCCAGGTGCGGGATGGGTGGTGGACGGTTCCACCCACCCCAACCGGGAGTGGATCCCGGCACTGCCACACATCTACGGGAAGTGAAGGACCAGGTGCGGGATGGGTGGTGGATGGTCCCACCCACCCAGTGGGAGTGGCCAGCCGCGCGCAGAGGGGCCGCGTCCACAGACCCCTCGGGGTACGGCGAGGATCTCTCGAGGATGGGTGGTGGGGAGGTCAGGTCGGCCGCGTCGCCAGCTCTTGGAGGATCGGTACGAGCGCCGGGTGGTCGATTGTCTTTGCTGCCGAGTCCAGGAACTCGGAGAGGTTGGTGTCGTGCTCCTCTTGGTAGGCCACGGCTTGGAGGGCCATGTCCAGCCGGTCGAGCTGTCGCACGAAACGCGCCTCTGGATCGGCCTGGCGAGTAGTCGTTCGCCACCAGGCAGGTCACGGCACAGGGCGGCCATGGCCGCGTGCTCCCGGTGGGACTTGGCCGTCGCGTCCACCTTGTCGGACGGCACGAGGTCGCCCACCCGCACCTCGGGCAGGTCGTGGAGCACGGCATAGGACAGTGCCCTGCCCGAATCGAGGTCTTCGGGGAGGAGCGCAAGCACCAGCCAGCTCACGCCCCAGGAGTGGGCGGCCACGGACTCGGGTCGGGGGATGCCACACCGGACCCATCCCGCCCGGTCGAGGGCTTTGAGGCGAGCGGCTTCCAACAGGACGTCCACGACGCCGACGCGTGAGATGGACATCACTCGGGGATGGGAATGAAGGGGTACTTCGCCCAGCGCAAGTCGGGTTCGCGGAAGATGATGTCGACGTAGTCGTCCTTCTTGTCCACGTCAGCCGTACCCGGGAAGTAGGGCTCGAGCGCAGCCTTGATGTTCCGGTGGAAGCTGCGGTCGAGGTGCGGGATGCTCACCAGCTCCACCCGCCCCTTCGGGGGTACCGCGATGCTCGCCAGGAACTCGACGTACGCCATCATCGCCCGGACTGCCATCGCCGGCGTCGCTCGCTCGAGGATGAGGGTGAAGGGCAGGCCCGCGGCCTGGTTGAGCTCGAGCCGTGCCTGCACCGGGAAGTTTTCCGCCAGGATCTCGGCCTTCTCCAGGGCGTCGATGAGCCACTCCTCCTGGATGTCCTCCCAACCGGCGAGGGGAGTGCCGACACCGGCATCGGTCGGCTCCGAATCGGGGGAGAGCGCGAAGCCGTCGTCGTAGTTCTGCTCGGTGTCCTCGATGAGCTGGCCCACCGACTCCTCTGGGGCACCGTAGGGGCGGTCGTGGAACTGGTCGGTGTCCTCTTCCACCCCGACGACGTCATCGATCAGTGGCTCGGGCACCTCGGAGCGCTCCTGCGCGGGGACGCTGGAGGTGGAGCGCATGCTGGCGCCGATGGGGGTGCCCATGCGGGGGGGCGCGCCCAGGGGGGTGCCGCCGCGGGTGGTGCGACTCGCCACGGTAATGGGCCCACCGCCAGTAGGCGCCGCGTAGCTCGGCAGGGGTTCGCCACCACCCGGGACACCGGAGCGGTCGACGCCTGCGCCGGTGGTCGTGCGGGTGCGCCGGGCACCCGGCACCGGGGTCATCAGGCGTGGCCGCGCCCCCATGGGGGTTCCGCGAACCCGGGCCATCATCTGACGTTGGCGGGTCAGTCGGGAGAGCTCGCCGGAAAGCCGCTCGCGCTCCTTCTTCTCCCACGGCAGCAGCGGGCACTCGCGCCCGATGATGACCGAGGCCTGGGTGGCCATCATCCAGGCCACGCCGATGACGACCGCGAGCATCCCGAGGACGATCGGCAGCGGAAGGCCGATGGCGTTCTGCAGCGGGATGAGGTCCTTCGAGAGCTTGGGGTCGATGAAGGGCAGCGCGGCTACGCCGAGCGCCGCCAGAACCGCCATGAGCGTGAGGACGACGAAGAGCATCCTCGCCACCAACACGGGATGCCATGAGTGCGCCGCCCGGATTCGAGCCATGGCCTGGCGGCGGGTCACGTCTTCCTCAAGGAGCTCGAGCTTCCCTCGAGTCAGCTCGATCTGCTCCTCAACCTCTTCAATGGACTCGAAGAATTCCATCTTGTGCAGGTGTATCCGGGGTGGAGGCTAATCGATCTGCAGGCAAAAGCCCAGACCCGACGATGGTACCAACTTCAGGAAGGTAGCCGCTCGTTGGGTCCCCGTCTCAGGAACTCTCTGACGTGCTCGGGCCATGCAACACCGGGAGGGCGACGCCGGCTAGTTCCGCGGCTCGGGCCACCACCCCGACGAGCGTGAAGTCGTCCGCGGCCTCGGCGCGTCTCCATGCCGCGACCAACTCTTCTTCCGCTGCTGCGCGATCGCAGCGGGCGACGCTCAACCGGGCGAGCACCTCCTCACGCAGCGCGTTCGCCGAGAGGGCCTGCTCCAGCGCCCGCCGCGCGAAGGACGCCCCGCCCTCCTCCCGTCCGGCGTCGGCCTCCGCGTTGGCCTTCTTCACCAGGAGCGCCGCCTGCTCCACCGGGTCCCTTGCTCCGGACAGCAGGACGTCCACCGGGGTCTGCGCGATGCGCCGCGACTCCCTTTCTGTGGCAAGACGCTGGATGGCCTGGGTGGAGGCGGATTGGATCTCCCGTTGCAGGGCGAGGATCTCGGCCTCGCCACGCCGATCGCCCAGGCGAACGACCAGGTCCAGCGCGTCGCGCGCCCACGGATCGGCGTCGCGCGCGCGGCCCGCGCCCAACAGGGCCTGGGCGAGCAGGCTGTACACCCGGGCCCGGACATCGACCAGGTCATCCCGCGCGACGAAGGTTGGATCCGCGGCCACGGGCTCCAGCGCCTCAACGGCGGCAGCCGGGTGCCCTTCGCGCAGCGCCTCCACTCCGGCGTGGATGCGTTCCGGCAGCGACGGCGGGTCGGTCACGTGCCGGCAGCGCCCAGGGCCCGGAGGGCCAGGGTTGCCGCCTGGTTCTCGATCGCGTCCGGGACCAGTATCTCTCCTGGGGGAGCGTCGGTGTCGACGAGGGTCTCCAGGGTGAGCCCAGCGACGGCGAAGTGCAGCAGCACCGGTTCCGGCGACCCCGCATTGAGGACGATGTTCAGGGGGTGGCCTCCACCCAGGACGGTGACGCGGGGCCCTTCCCGGAGACGGAACCGGACCACGTCTTCGGAGATGTTGTCCTCCCGCACCGCCGCGGCGCGGATGCCCTCCACGTCGATCTCGTCGCCCCCGTGCCCCGCGTTGATGAGGACGATGCCATCGCGGGCTTCCTCGAGGAGTGCAGCGGTGACGACCCGCGAAGTACCGGTGGCGGTCACGACCACCTTGGCGCGG
>JAFDJI010000588.1 GCA_019307545.1 Deltaproteobacteria bacterium
GGAGGCACTCCACCCTCCTCGCCGCCTACGGCATTCCCCTCCCCGCATCGCTACGCGATGCGGGGGGGGGCCCTGGCCTCGAAGCGGCGCGTACGGGTGGAGTGCCTCCGCCTGCGCCCGGCTTCGGGGGGTTGGACGAGCGGTGGGGCTCCTCGGTCGGGCCAGCGCAGCGTCCCGGACGTTGCGAAGCGGCGGCGAATGGGACCAGGAGGCGCCCATTCCAGGCTAGCGGCGGCCTTTTCCGCCGTCCAATCGTCCGGTGCGGTCGGTGTTGCCCATGAGCGACTTGCGCATGCGCCGCTTGATCCGCCGCATGCGGGAGCGTCTGAGCTGGGTCCAGGCCTCCTCCAGCTCGCTCCAGGCCTTCTCGCTCTCCTCCTGGGCCAGGAGGAGCAGGCGGGCAGCCCGTCGCGCGGTGTCGATGGTGGCTTCGTCGTCCACCTCGAAACCGGGTGGGAGCAACCCCACCAGGCGCGCGGCGAGTTGGGGACGCTGGGCGTCGAGGGCACTCCCGATGACCTCCACCATCCCCTCGAAGTCCCTGGAGGCCGCCCACAGCGCGACCCAGGCGTCCTCGTCGCGCCGGTTCCGCTCAGGCAGCTCGAGGAGATCCATCCAGAGGCCGACGACGTCAGATGGTCTTCTTGACGCTCGCGGCCCCGCCCTCGGCAACCGCGGCCTTCCGGGCGGCCATCTGCTTCTTCATCTCTTCGAGCTGGACCTTGGCGCTGGAGTCGGCCGCCTTCTCGCGGATTTTGGCCAACTTTGCGTCCAGGGAGTCCCCCTGGATCTCGGAACCGATATCCGCCTCGGCCTGCAGCTTGTCGATGTGCTCGCGCACGCCATCCAGGGCCTTGATGTCCGCCTCGGTGGACAGGCCGTCGAGGGTCTCCTGGATCTGGATGCGGGCCTCGGCGTTGGCCTTCTTGGCGAGCATCTGGTCCTTCTCGCGCTTCAGCTTCTCGATCTCGCTCTGGAAGCTGATGAGACCGCGCTTCGCCTCCTCGGCCTGGTCGGAGACCTTGGACAGCTCGGCGCTGAGCCGCTCGATATGGCCGGTGAGCTCGTCCTTCTTCTGGATGAGCACCAGGGCCACCTCGTCCTCGCCGTCCTCGACCGCGATGGGGATCTGCTTCATGACGTCCTTGAGGTCGCGCTCCTTCTGCTCCATCTCGGTGGAGAGCTTGTTGCGGAGGTACACGATCCCGGACACCGCCTTCTTGAGATCGCGGTGCTTGCGGACCCGTTGGTCGATCGCCGACTCGTATACGGCTTCCGGGTTGCGGCTCTCGATGTCCGAGATCCAGAGGCTAAGGAAGCCGCGCCAGATGTTCGCCAAGCGGTCGAAGAAACCCATCTCATTGCTCCGTCGTTTGCATGAGAGCGTACCCCCTATTGGGGTTCCACGCATACGCCCCGTACTACGGGTTGCGCCTGGCCACTATTTCCTGTTGGGCTGGACCGCCAGCCCAGGCCTGGGGCGATCCCCCTCGAACTGTCGAGGACCGACTGGAATCGCCACATTCCTGACATCGGACCAAGATCTGGATGCTAGGTTGCGTCCCCTTCGTGGAGGGAACGGATGTCCGCGGCCGCGCGATCCTTCATGGCCCTGTCAATCTGCTTCGCCGGCCCGGCGTGGAGTGTCGAGGCGCTGCCACTCCTCGGACCCCACGCGGTTCAGATGGCGGAGGCTCCAGAGTACGTGGAGCAGGCCTCTCCCCGCCGCATGCCCCTGCCGCCCGTGACCCGCGGGCCGGATGTGGCGGTGTACGGGTACCAGGCGTACTGGTCCAACGACCTCAACACGGTGCCCTGGGATCACTTGAGCCACATCGCTCTCTTCAACGCGGGCGTCACCACGGGGGGGTCACTCACCCACCTGGACCGGTGGGACCTGGCCGAAGCCGCAGTCTCCATGGCCGAGCCCTATGGGGTGAAGGTCCACCTGTGCATCACCAACTTCAACTCCACCGAGTTGGCCACCCTGCTCGGAAGCGCGGCCGCCCGGGCCGCCCTCATCGACAACCTCGCGGACGAGGTAGCGTCGACCGGCGCCCACGGCGTGAACGTGGACTTCGAGGGCCTGCCCTCCAGCCAGCGCGAAAACATGGTCACCTTCACCCGGGACCTGGAGGCACGGGTCGGGGAAGTGGTGCTGGCCACCCCGTCGGTCGACTGGAGTGACGCCTGGGACTACGCCGCGCTCTCCGACCACGCCGACCTGTTCATCATGGGCTACGGCTACCACTGGTCTGGCAGCGACTACGCCGGTCCGGTGGACCCGCTGTACGGCGGGGACCCCTGGTCCAAGTGGTCCCTGTCGTGGACGGTGGACGACTACCTCGAAGCGGGCGCCGACCCGAAGCGGGTGATCCTCGGCCTTCCCCTCTACGGCTACCGCTGGGCGGTGTCGTCCGGGAGTGTGCCGTCCTCCACCACCGCCAGTGGTTCGGCGATCGTCTGGGCCTCGGCCCTGGAGGAGGCGGCGACCCATGGTCGGCAGTTCGACGAGGTGAGTCGCACCCCGTACTGGTACGACGGCACCCGCCAGGGATGGTACGGCGACACCGACAGCCTGCGCGAGCGGGTGCAATACGCGGTCGACTCCGGCATCGGCGGCATCGGTTTCTGGGCGCTGCACTATGATGATGGCGACGCGTCGCTGTGGACGATGATCAACGAGGAAACGGTGTTTCCGGAGGAGGAGGAGCAACCCGACGACGAGGTCGACCCGGACTACACCGCCGACGCCGGGCGCCCGTTCCTGGCCTATGTCGGCGACACCGTCATCCTCAGCGGCGCCGGCTCCACCGGGCCAGCCCCCCTGGTGTACCAGTGGACCCAGGTGGCCGGCCCCGAGGTAGACCTCGACGACCCATCAGTGATGGAACCCTCCTTCCGGGTCCGCCACGTCGGCAACCTGGTGTTCGAGTTGGTGGTGGGCGACGGCGAGTCGTGGTCCGCGCCCGTCCGCAGCTACGTGGTGGTCCTCGACCCCGCCGCCGGCCGGCGCTACCGCAACTGTGCCACCGGTCCGGCTGCCCCGCCGTGGATCGCGCTGATCGCGCTGACCCTGCTACTCCGAAGGCGACGTCGCTGACGCTGGGCTTCTCGGCGGAGACTCTCCACACGAAACACTGCTGACGCCGGGCTTCTCGGCGGAGGCTCTCCTCCCTCCTCGCCGCCTACGGCGTTCCCCTTTCGTCGCGCTCCGCGCGACGTGGGGACCCCTGGCCTCGAAGCGGCGCGTACGGGTGGAGTGCCTCCGCCGGCGCCCGGCTTCACATCGCCGCGGATGTGAACGGCGTGGGGGATGGATCAGGCCCGCCGAGAGTGGATC
>JAFDJI010000589.1 GCA_019307545.1 Deltaproteobacteria bacterium
GGTGATCGGGCCCTCCTCCTCGCCCTGGATTTGGATCTCTCCAAGAGCGACGCGATCTCGGGCGACCGCGTGTATCCCCTCGATGAAACACGTTGGGCAGTTGGTCGGGGAACCGAGCAGGGAACGACCTGGCGCGTCATCGAGTTGCCGGACCTCGCCCAGATCCACCACCCCGCCTGGCTGTGGACCGAGGACGCCTGGTTCGGCCAACGCAGTGGGTCGGGACCCGAGCCGCAGACCGTGCACTTGAAGCGCTCGCTGCGGCAGGCTGCTCGCATGTTCGGCTCCACCCGAAAGGTGAACGTCCTGGTGGCGGCCGCGATCGCGCACCTGAGGCGAGAGGGCCGCCGTCCCCTCGCGATCGTCACCGACGAGACCCATGTCGTCGGGGCTGGGGATCCGGCCCGCTGGTTCGTCCTGGCGCTGCTCAGCTGCCTGCCTGCCCAGATGGCGCTTCCACTGCGAGTCAGTTCCTACGAGCCGTTGGCGGACGCCAAGTACTGGGACCTGGTCCTCACCACCACCCCACCGGACGGTTTCGACGTGATCGAAGCCGAACGGGTGCCGAACAACATCGGCGATGACCTGGTGGCCTGGTACATCCGCAAGCGGCTTCTCGACGGTGAGCCCGAGTTGGTCGAGGCGATCGCACCGCTGTGGGACGACGACGCGAAGGACCCCTGGGAAGCCTGCCTGGAGCGGCAACTCGCGAACGAGGGACCCGCCGCGGTGAGCATCGACAAGGACACCCTGGTAGACCACTTCCCAGTCGCACACAAGCTGGTGGCGATGCGCGTCCGAAGCGGCGTCCAGATCACGGAGAAGCTGGCCAACGAGATCGCCGTCATTACCCTCAAGACCGGGGATGACTCCATCTGGGAGAACCTCCGGACCTACAGCAAGCGGGAGCGAACCCGCACCTTCAGGGCGTGGTTGGCCAACTCCCACAAGTATCCCCCCAGCGAGGCATTGCTCGAGGCGATCGGGGAGGTTCGCCCTCCCTCGACCAAGACGACGGAGTGGCTCTGTGGACTGTTGCGCTGGTTGGGGACTGGCGCGGCGCCCCTCGCGGCGGCCCATCTGATCGAACAGGCGCTGAAGGAAGACCCCCAGCGACCCGGCATGGCGAGTCGTGCGGCCGCCTTCGTGGAGCTTGTCCAAGCACTGGTCAGGTTGGACCGACCGGTGGATGCCCTGGCCGCGGTCTTTTCGCCGATCGGCGAGACGCTCTCTCGGGGCGGGACGGCTCGGACCCTGGCCCATGCCTGGCTGCTCATCCCTCGAGAGCACCGGACCGACGAGATCACCGGCAACCTCGTGAGACTGCTGGGCATGGGGAGCGACGGCGACGCTGCCGCGTGGTTCCTGTGGAAGGCGCTCTACAGGGAGGGCTCGCAAGCCCAGGCCGATGCTGTGCTGCGGCACTGGGCGCTGTTCCGCGGGACGCGGCCCCCAAAGGGCCGGGACAGGTTCATGCGTCGGTTGCGGGGCACGGTCCATGCCGAGACCTGGGTACGGATCGTCGTCCAGCACACGCCCCACAAGCACCTCGCGCAGCTGCTCGAGCCGGTCATCTCCACCCGGGATGTCGAGCTGTGGAGACTCGCCGAGGAGAAGTGGGCCGCAGCCCACAACCCCATCCCTCGCGACCGCTTCGTGGGACAGTACGCCTTCCTCCCCGATGGCGCCCAGAGCCTCGAGGAGCAGGCGCTCGGCCTCTTCACCGAGTTGATCACCACCACCAGCTTCCCGGACGCCCAGGTGGCCGAGGTGGCCAGCGCATTCGCGGAAGCACCCCAGCCCTCGCTGGTTTGGATGTGGGCCGCGGTGGCCGCGTCCGAACCGGACCAGTTCGACGAGGCGACCATCGACGCCACCGTGCATGCGTACTGCGCTGCTCCGCCGCGCAAGCTCGAGGAGCGCCAACTCGGGCTGGCGATAGGGCGACGGCTGGGCTTCGCGAGCACTTGGGAGCCGATGGACCACGCCCGTTGGCTGGTGCGGTTGATCCTCGCGCCCGATGGGGACGCCACCCGGTACAACCAGGAACTCGCCCTTTCCATGCTGAGAAGCCTCCTCAAGCGAGCGGACGGCATGGACCGCATGATCACCATGTCCAAGGCGATCTTCGAGCTACCCCCCGACCACGAGGCGCTCAGGTACTTCATCGAGGACCTCCTCCCGCAACTCTGGAAGGGCGGACCTCCCGAGGAGTTCGTCCGCGAGTTGGAACCACACAAGCAGCCCACCGAGATCCGCTCTGCCTGGCGGGCGGCGTTCGGCTCTCTGTGACCTGAGGTCTGATCGCGTCGATGCTGACCAAGGACCTGCTCCGGGCCCAGGTGCGGGGTCGGGAGATCCGACCATCACTGGTGGACCCCGCCAGGCCGAGGCTCCGGGACGACGGGGAAGCCCTCCTGGACCTGGTCGCAGCCGCGGTGGAGGAGCGGTGGACCCGCGCGCAGCTGGAGGAAGAGGTCGCCGATCGCATCGGCGACCGGCGCGACCACAAGCTCGTCCGTGGCCTCGCAAAGGTGCTCCTCGACCGCTCCGTCTTCGAGGTGCGCTCCCCGGTTCCCCCCGCAGACCTTCGTGATCGGGTGTTCCGGGTCGCACGGACCCATGGACCCCTCTCTCTCGAGCGCGGGCCGCTCGGGCGCCCGGTTGCGGAGGACGTGCTGGAGGAGGTGGGTCGGGAGTGGGGTCTCTCCGCCAGCGAGATGGAGGATGCCCTGTACGCCGACCGCCCGGCCGAGCAGCGGATCACCCGTTGCGACGCTGCGGACACCGACTGGCTGCTTCATCGCTACAACCTGGCCCTCGTCCAGGCGATCCTCCTCCGTGCCACCCAGGTGCGGGTCCGCCTTGTGGCACCGACCGTGCCCCGTCTGCGCCAGCTCTTTCGAGCGGTCAAGTTCCACCAGCTGATCCACCGGGCCGAGCGGAGCGGAGAGGTCGTGGAGGTCGTGCTCGACGGGCCGACATCGCTGTTTCGGATGTCCACACGGTACGGGCTCCAACTCGCCACATTCCTTCCCGCGCTCGTCCTTCAGGAGTGTCGCTGGAGCCTGGAGGCGACCGTGCTGTGGACCCGGGCGCGCCATCGCAAGCGGATGTTCCTCACCTCCGAGGACGGCCTGGTGTCGCATTACCGAGACGTGGGAGCCTACGAAACGCGCACCCAGCGCTGGTTTGCGGAGCGGTTCCGAGCCCTGGACAGTGGCTGGACCCTGGATGACCAGACCCTTCCCATCGACCTCGGCGGTCACGCGTTGGTGCTTCCGGACTACCGCTTCACCCGAGACGGGCGGGTGGCGTTCCTGGAGATCGTCGGCTT
>JAFDJI010000590.1 GCA_019307545.1 Deltaproteobacteria bacterium
ATCTCGGTGCCGGTGGTTCCGGCGAGCACCACCTTCTCGGGGGTGTCGAACAGGCCCGCGTGCTTGGGGGCCACGTACGGCTTGCGACGGAGCATGTCCCGGGGGAGGTAGCGGAGGTACTCGTCACCCGGTCGAATGGTCCAGCGGAGCACGTCCCGGCCGCGACAGGTGGGACGGTCCTCGGGGAAACGGCGACCGCGGTGGACATACCGGGCATAGTCGCCGCACACCACACCCATGTGGATCGACACCACCTCGCCAAGGGGACGACCCGCCAACACCGGAAGCGGGCCGCGCAAGGACCAGGCCTCAGCCTCCACGAACACGCTGCCGACCACCGAGAAATCCCCTCCCCGCTCCAACCGACCCGCGCGCCGCGCATCGCCGCTCCCCACGAGCAGCACGACCGTGGGCACTGGCACCTCTGCGAACGTGCCCCGTGGGAGCTCGAACAGGCCATCCACTCCCGCGGCGAGCACCCGCTCCCGCAACGTCCGGAAGCTGGCCAGGTGCAGCCAATTCTCCGGGAGCACCAGCGCCAACCGGCTCGCCACCTGCAGCGCCCGTTCCACGAAACACGCGTAGAGGTCCGCCTTGTCGGTGGCGGTCGCAAAGCGCCGCCACAGGTCCTCGCGCACCGCCTTGGGCAGGTTCTGGGGCCGCACGAAGGGGGGGTTCCCCACCACCAGGTCGGCGCACAGGACCGGGGGCGGATCCGCGAGCGCATCCGCGACGATCAGCTCGGCGTGCACCCCTGCCCGGCGGCAGGTCTCCGCGGCGGCCTCCACCGCTAGGGGGTCGATGTCCACACCCACGAGCCGTGCGCCGGGTCGCTCCCGTGCAGCCGCGATCAACCACCCACCAAGGGGTCAGCCACTGCCCGGTGCGCTTGCGGTCCCCCGGGGATCGCTGCCGCAGCCACGCATCACCGGGGGTCAGGTCGGGCGCCGGGGTGACGATCCACCTCCAGCCCCAACCATACCCGGCCCGGACCGCGCTACAATCCGCCGATGCTTCCCCCCGCACTCCACACCGGCGCCGCCTTCTCTCCTCCCGAGTATGACAAGTGGCGCCCTCCGCCAGGCGAGATCACCTGGGTGGAGGAGGACATCACCTCGGTGTCCACCTCGGGCCCCGCGCTGACGATCTCGGTCGACTTCATGAACCTCCGGGCCCGGAACCGCGAGCAGGTCGTGGTGGTCCGGCTGAAGGACGTGAAGGGCTACTTCCCCACCACCTTCCCCGAGTACACCGATCCGGAGGCCAACCTGGCGGTCTCCGCCAGCGTCCTGGTTCCGATGACCGGCAAGGTCCAGCAGCTGGTGCTGGTGATCCCCTACATCACCATGCCGCGCGACTCCGGCGGGATCACCGAGGTGGAGGTCGCGGTGCACGAGCCCGATGGGTTCGTCACCGCGCTCGACTTCTACCAGATCGAGCTTCCCGAGGACTTCGACCGAACCCCCGACCTTCTCACCGTGGTGACCCACATCCTGGTCGCCATGGTCCAGACCGGCGGGAAGCTCACCCGCGACGAAGTGCGGATGATCCGCAACCTGCTCATCAGCAACTTCAGCCTGGACGAGCTCGGCGACCAGGCGCTCCGGAGGATCCTCAAGATCGCCGCACGCACCGCCCACTCCCCGGAGACCCTCGCAGAGGCGATCAAGCACACGATCCAGGAGCAGCACTTCGTCCGGCTGGTGAACATCGTCTACGCCTCGGCGGAAGCGGACGGCGTCCTGTCCAAGCGGGAACAGCGGTTCATCGAAGAGCTGCTCGACCTGTGCGAGATCCACGACCACAAGCGCTATGGCCCCGAGCGGCTCGCTCCCTCCTACGAGGAGCTCGAGCTGTCCCCGGGGGCCAACCTGGCAGAGGTGCGCCAGGCGTACAAACAGCTCGTCCGGGACTACCACCCGGACCGCGTCCACAACCTGGCCAGAGGCTTCCAGGAGTTCGCCACCGAAAAAACCACCCGGCTCAACGACGCGTACCACCAGCTACGCGCCTACCTGGAGCGCACCCACGCAGAGGTGTCGGTGGAGATCGACGAGGCTGACCTGTGAACCGGAGCCGCCCGATCCGATAGACTGCTTGCGGGCTCGGCAAAGACGAGCGCGGAGACGGGATGGAGCATCTGGAACAGCCTGGCTTCGCTGGCACGGACCGGTATGCCATCCGGCGTCACATCGGCGGCGGCGCGATGGGGTTGGTCTACGAGGCCTGGGATCGGAAGCGGAAGGCTCCCGTCGCCTTGAAGACGCTCCGCACCGTGACGCCGGAAGGATTGTACCGCCTCAAGCAGGAGTTCCGTGCGCTGGCCGATCTCTCCCACCCCAACCTGGTGGCCCTCTATGAGTTGGTGGGATCGGAAGAGGCCTGGTTCATCGTGATGGAGCTGGTCCAGGGCCGGAACTTCCTGGGCTGGGTGCGAGAGGAGGAGGTGTCCGACCGCTCCCTGGGGCACACAGTGAGCTGGGTGTCGCAGCCGATCGACAGCAGCGACGCCCTGGCCGCCCTGGAGACGGAAGAGGTGGAGAGGGAGCAGACGCCCCCTTCCCTGGTCAAGGACCTGCCGCGGCTGCGCGATGCCCTGATCCAGATGGTGCGAGGCATCGCCGCGCTCCACGCCGCCGGAAAGCTGCACCGGGACCTGAAACCCTCGAACGTGTTGGTCACTCCCGAGGGGCGGGTCGTGCTGGTGGACTTCGGGCTGGTCTACGACACGGACCGCACGGCGAGCGAGCTCTCGCGGGTGGACAAGGTCGTGGGCACCGCCGCGTTCATGCCGCCAGAGCAGGCCCGGGGGGAGCTGCCCTCACAGGGGTCGGATCTGTACTGCGTCGGCGTGATGCTGTTTCAAGGCCTGACCGGGCGACTGCCCTTCGAGGGACCCCTGGTGCAGATGCTCCTCAAGAAGCAGCAGGAAGACCCGCCCGCCCCGAGCAGCCTGGTGGAGGGCGTGCCTCCCGATCTGGACCAGCTCTGTGTCGCCCTGCTCAATCGCGACCCGCCTCTCCGCCCGAGCGCCCGCGAGACCCTCGAACAGCTCGGTGAGTCCCCGGATGTCGCCACCGACCTCACCACCCGGTTCACCGGGGTTCGGCGCCTGGAAGGACGGGAGGCGCAACGCCAGGAGTTGGAGGATGCCTGGGCCGAGGCTCGGGCCGGACGTGCCACCTCCATGCTGATCCGTGGGCGCTCCGGCATGGGAAAGACCAGCCTGATACGCCACTTCCTCGTCGAGGTCCGAAAGCACGAGGACGTCAGCGTGCTCCGCGGCCGCTGCTACGAGCGGGAATCCGTCCCCTTCAAGGCCTTCGACAACCTGGTGGACCGGTTGCGCCGGCGGCTCGAGCGGCTCCCCGACGAGGACCTCAGGGAAGCGGTGCTTCCGGACGACATGGGGGCGCTCGCGCGGGTGTTCCCCAGCCTGTCGAAATTCGTCAAGGAGCCGGAGGTAGCCTCTGCAGTACCCACTTCCGACCCCGCCGACCTCCGACAACGGGCCTTCACGGCCTTCCGCATCCTCATCCGCAACCTCACCGCGGTACGGCCCACCATCGTGTTCCTGGACGACGTCCAGTGGGGCGACATCGACAGCGCCCGCCTCCTGTCCGCACTGCTGCGTGATCTGCGGGAATGCCGGCTGCTGGTGCTGGTGAGCTACCGCACCGAGGACGAAGACAGCAGCGCATTCCTCCTGCACTTCCTCCGAGACCCCAGCCTGCGGGACCTCCACCCGCGGACCCTGGAACTGGAAGAGCTCCCCGACGCCAAGGCCACCGCGGTCGCGCGCGGGTTGCTGGGCGACGCCCTGGCCGATCCCGCCGAAGCGGCGGTGTGGATCGCCCGTGAGTCCGGGGGCAACCCGTTCCTCCTCTCCGAGCTGGCGAGTGCCATCAAGGCGGCCGGCGAGCGGGGGGAGGAGATGCCCGATCTTTCCAGCTACACCCTGGAGGACCTGTTCCGGGCGCGGCACGACGCACTGGAGAAAGCTCCGCGGCTTCTCATGCAGATGATCGCCCTCGCGGGGCGCCCCCTGTCCCTGCGCATCGTGTGCCGGGCGGCCGGGTGTGACGAGGAGTCGCTGGATGCCCTGGGGGTGTTGCGGACGTGGCGGCTGGTCCGCACCTCCCGCGGACCGCTGGGTGGGTGGGCTGGAACGACCCCGAAGTCCTCATGACCCACTTCCAGCAGGCCGGGGACACCGATCGCGCCGGGCTGCTGGCCATGGAGGCGGCGCGAGCGGCGGCGGACGGGTTGGCATTTGGGCGGGCCGCAGAGCTGTTCCGCGCGGCCCTGGAGCTGCGGGAGTGGGACTGGGAGGAGCGGGAGCAGCTCCAGATCGAGCTTGGCGACACCCTGGTATACGCCGGGCGCGGGGAGGAGGCGTCCCGGACCTACCTGGACGCGGCGCGCCACGCGGGGACCGCCCAGGCGCTGGTTCTGCGCCGGAAGGCAGCGGGGCAGCTCATCTTCGTCGGGCGGATCGAGGACGGGCTCGCCCATCTGGGAGCAGTGTCGGACGCGCTGGGTCTGGAGCAGGCCCCCGGGCCGTGGTGGACCCTGATACTCACTGCGCTGC
>JAFDJI010000591.1 GCA_019307545.1 Deltaproteobacteria bacterium
CCAAGCGAACACCGAGACCCCCAGCGCCACCCCCACGAACACCGTGCCAGCCTCCACCGAGGTCAAGGCCAAGAGCTCCTGCTCCGCCGAAAACGGCTGTGAGGCCAACGCCACCCACGCGGATACCGAGGCGGCCTCCACCGAGGTCAAGGCCAAGAGCTCCTGCTCCGCCGAGAACAGCTGCCAGGCGAACGCGACGCCCGCAAACACCCAGTCGGCCCCCACCGAGGTCAAGGCCAAGAGCTCCTGCTCCGCCGAGAACGGTTGCGAAGCGAGCTGACCTGCCCTCCGGAGCACCCGTGCACCTTGTCTCCCGCTTCAACGTTCCCGACCTCGGCATCGGGGTCGGGTACCGTGTCCCCCACTACGAGCAGGTCGTTCATGAGCACCCGGAGATGGACTGGTTCGAGGTCATCTCCGAGAACTTCATGGACGACGGCGGCCTGCCGCAGGTGTTCCTCGAGCGCCTGCGCGACCACTACCGTGTCGTCCCGCATGGGGTCTCCCTGAACCTCGGCGGCGAGGGGAACCCCGACCACCTGCGGCGGCTGCGCGCCCTGGCCGATCGCATCGACGCCCCCTGGGTGACCGATCACGTGTGCCTCACCGGGACCCCCTCCGTCCAGGTGCACGACCTGCTGCCGGTGCCCTACACCACCGACGTGCTTGCGCACATGGCGGAACGGATTCGGCGGGTGCAGGGCACCCTCGGCCGCCCCTTCGCGGTGGAGAACCCCTCCTCCTACCTGACCTGGAAGGCGAGCGAGATGCCCGAGTGGGCCTTTCTCGCGGACCTCGTCGAGCGAGCCGACTGCGGCATCCTGCTCGACGTGAACAACGTGTACGTCTCCGCCTGCAACCACGGCTTCGATCCAGTGCAGTACATCGACGCGCTGCCGGTCGACCGGGTCGTCCAGGTCCACCTGGCCGGCCACAGCATCCGACGCGGGTTCCGGCTCGACACGCACGACGCGCCGGTGTCCGACGAGGTCTGGGCGCTGTACCGCCACGCCGTCCAGCGCATCGGCCCGGTGTCGACGCTCATCGAGTGGGACGGACACATCCCGTCCTTCGCCCGCCTCCAGCAGGAGGTCGAGCGAGCCAGGCAGGTGCGGGACGAGGCGCTCGCCGAGGTGCGCCATGCTGCCTGAGGACTGGCGGACCCAGCTCGGAGAGGTCGTTCGGGGCACGTCCGCTCCCGACCCGTCATGGTTCACGGGCAGCGCGACCCTCACCCCGGGTGAGCAGATCGGCATCTACCAGGAGCAGTACCACCTGCGCATGACAAAGGCCCTCGACGAGGACATCCCAGGAGTGCGGCACCTGCTGGGCGCGCAGGCCGAAGAGGTCCTGGAGCGCTACCTGGCGGACCGCCCGACCCCCTCCTGGACGCTCAACCACCTGGCCTACGCGCTCCCGGAGTGGCTGGACGCGCAAGGTGCCCCGATCGCCGTTCGCGACATGGCATGTTTGGAGGTCGCCGTGGCGCGCTCCTTCGTGGCTCGGGACCCGAAGCCGCTCGACCCCGGCAGCCTCCGGCCCGACAGCGCGCTGCAACTGACCCCACCCACCTCGATCCTGCGCCTGCACAGCGATGTGCACCGGGTTCGAGCCGAGCTGAGAGCCGGCGACACACCTCTACCGCCCGCGCCTTCCGACGCCCGGGTCCTGGTCTACCGGAGGCATGGATCGGTACGGCACACCGAGTTGGAGCCCGAACAGTACGCATTGCTCGACGCCTTCTCCGAAGGCTCGACCCTGGCCGCGGTGATCGACTCGGTCCCGGATGTGGACCCCGCGGCGGTCGGCCGCTGGTTCAAGGGCTTCGCCGAGCGAGGTCTCCTGGAAGTGGTGCAGGCTCGACCGTAGAGACAGAGAGGGTCATCCAGAAGACAGCTATGTTGGGTCGATGCGTTCCCTGTCCAACCGACTGCTGCTCAAGGCACTGCTTCACGTCATCGCTGTGCAGTACAACCAGCGACGCAAGCTACGGAAGCTGCTGCGCCACGCCGACGGCTGGTTCCACTTCACCGTGGGCTTCCGCACCGAGGACGACGGGGTGGGCGCCGGGTTGGTTTTCGCGGATGGGCGGGTGAAGGTCCGAAACCGGCTGCCCGAGGCACCGGATGTCACCTTGGTCTTCCGAGACCCCGACGCCATCGGCGAGATGCTCTCGAGCGCGCCGAACGAGGTGCTCAACCTGCTGTTGCGCGGGCGCCTGCGGGTGGAGGGGAACTTCAGCTTCCTGCAGGCGTTCAACTTCTTCTTGTCCCGAACGCTGGGCAGGTTTCAGAGGCGGCTCGAGACGCGTCGGCGCGACCGGGTGCACCGCGAGCGCCTCGACTTCGCAGGCACCATCCGGCCGACGCGGCGCAGGGTCGCCGAGCGCCGTGGAAGGTTGCGGGCCGAACGGGTCGATCCCGGGGTCAAGCTGCTCGACGAGCCCTACCTCGTTCACCTCGGACTCGACGACCTCCCGCGGCTGCGGCGCTTTCGTGACGCGCACTTCACCACCCGACCGGAGTTGTGTGACGAGCGCGCTCGCATCCTCACCGAGCACTTCCGCGACCGCGGCTTCGAGCGGGACCCGGATGGCCTGCCGCGGGTCCCGGTACTCCGTCAGGCCGAGGCCTTTTCCCACCTGATGCGCTCCCGCCAGCCCATCGTACGCGACGGCGACCTGCTCGCCGGGACGACGACTGCCAAGAAGGTCGGCGTCGTGCTCTACCCCGACGCCCACGGCACACTGATCTGGGGGGAGTTGGACGCGCTGCCGGATCGAGAGCTCAACCCCTACGACGTGTCGGCGGAGACGCTACAGACGCTGCACCACGACGTGTTCCCGTTCTGGACCCGGCGCAACTTCCGCGAGCGGGTCCGTCACCGCCACCACGCGCCGCGGTGCCAGGCCCTCGACGAGCGCTTCGCGCTGTACTTCGTGTGGAAGTCCGTCGCGCTCTCGCACACCGTGCCCGACTTCGAGAAGCTTCTCACCCAGGGCACGACCGGGATCCTCGCCGAGATCGACGCTGCGCTCGCCAGCGCCGAACCCGGAAAACACAGCGCCTTGCACGCGATGGCGACCTGCCTGCGCGGCCTCGAGCACTACGCGGACGCGCTCTCCAACCGCGCCGAGGCCGAGTCGAAGCAGGCTTCAGAGGAGGGGCGACGACGAGAGCTCGAGCGCATCGCGGCGATCTGTCGTCACGTCCCTCGCAATCCCGCTCGAACGCTGCACGAAGCGGTACAGTCGGTGTGGATCTGCTGGGTCGGCATGCACATGGAGAACACCAACGCGGGTCTGTCCCTGGGCCGACTCGACCAGTGGC
>JAFDJI010000592.1 GCA_019307545.1 Deltaproteobacteria bacterium
CGTCGGGGTCTACCAGACCAACCCGCCGTCGGACGTGGCGTGGATCCTGTCCCATAGCCAGAGCAAGGTCCTGTTCTGCGAGGACCAGGAGCAGGTGGACAAGGCGGTGGAGGTGGCCGATCAGACCCCCGCCGTGGAACACGTCATCGTCTTCGATCCGCGCGGGACCCGCCGCTACCCCGATCCACGCCTTCAGTCCTGGGAGGGCTTCCTGGCCCGAGGCGAAGAGCTGCTGGCGGCAGAACCCGGCTGGTTCCGGACCCGTCTCGACCAACTGGACCCGGAAGCGCCCTCGATGGTGGTGTACACCTCGGGCACCACCGGCACCCCAAAGGGGGCGCTGCTCTCCAGCGCCAACGCCACCGCGGTCGACGGCATGAACGAGGTGCTCGGGGCTTCCGAAGACGACATGGTGCTCTCGTACCTGCCGCTGTGCCACGTGGCGGAGAAGATCTTCACCTTGTTCCTCCCTCTGCAGTCGGGGGCCATCGCGCACTTCGGCGAGTCCATCGCCACCGTGCAGCAAGACCTGCGAGAGGTCTCGCCCACCGTGTTCCTCGGTGTTCCGCGCATCTGGGAGAAGATGCACGCCAACGTCACCCTGCGCATGCAGGACTCCACCCTGCTGAAGCGGACCCTTTTCGACCGGTTCTCCTCCCGTGGTCGGGACATCGCCGACCCGCAGCGCGCTACAGCGCCGGGCCTGGGAGCACGCGCGGTGTGGCGTGCGGGCGACCTCTCGGTGTTCCGGCCCCTCCAAGAGCGCCTGGGCCTGCGCCGGTGCCGGATCCCCGTGAGTGGCGCGGCGCCGATCTCCAGCGACCTCCTCCGCTGGTTCCACGGCGTGGGCATCCCCATCCTCGAGGGGTATGGGCAGACGGAATGTGCCGGGGTCAGCCACTGCAATTGGCCCGGCACCCCGAAACTGGGCAGCGTGGGTCAGCCCATTCCGGGCATGGAATGCATCACCGCGGAGGATGGCGAGGTGCTCGTTCGGGGCAAGGCGGTGTTCTGCGGCTATCTGCACGACGAGGAGGCCACACGGGAGACCATCGACGACGAGGGGTGGCTCCACACAGGAGACGTCGGCCGGATCGACGAGGACGGCTACCTGTGGATCACCGGTCGGAAGAAGGAAATCCTCATCACGGCCGGCGGAAAGAACCTGTCTCCGGAGAAGATCGAGAACGCGCTGAAGATGAGCCCGTACATCAAGGAAGCCGTGGCGGTGGGGGACCGCCGCAAGTTCGTCTCGGCGCTGGTGCAGATCGACCGCGACGCCGTCGGGGATTGGGCCACCCGTGAGGGCCTCCCCTATACCGACTTCGCCGACCTCACCCGCAGGCCGGCCGTCCTGAAGTTAATCGACAGAGAAGTCCACAAAGCGAACCAGCTCCTGGCCCGGGTGGAGCAGGTGCGTGCGTTCCGGCTCTTCCCCAAGGAGCTGCACCAGGACGACGGTGAGCTCACCGCCACCCAGAAGGTCCGCCGCCGGGCCGTCCATGACCTCTGGGGCGGCCTGATCGCCGAGATCTATGGGGAGAAGCCCTCATGACCACCTTCCTGCAGCTCCTGTTCTCTGGACTCGCGCTGGGGGCGGTGTACGCGCTGGTGGCGCTGGGATTCGTGGTCATCTACCGGTCCAGCCAGGTGTTCAACTTCGCCCAGGGTGAGTTCCTTACTGTGGGTGCCTTCACCATGGTGGCGCTCTACCGGATGAAGCTGCCCTGGTGGTTCGCGCTCTTGGGGACCCTGGTGATCACCGGCCTGGTGGCGGCGGGGGTGGAGCGGGTGGCACTCCGCCCATTGGTGGGACGACCGGTGTTCGTGACCATTATCGTCACCATCTTCGTGGGTTTCCTGCTCCGGTTGGCGGCGATCCTGATCTGGGGCACCGACCCGCAGGGCATGCCGACCCCCTGGGAGACGACCGGGGTGGTGGAGGTGGCCGGAGCGCGGATCCTCACCAACTCCGTGGCTGCGGTAGCCGCGGGAGGGGTCGCCCTGGCGGCCTTCTTCCTGTTGATCCGCTACACCCGCCTCGGGGTGGCCATGCGCGCCGCCGCGAGCGACCAGGAGACCGCACTGGCGCTCGGGATCCCGGTGGGGCGTATCTTCGGGTCCACCTGGTTCATCGCCGGCGCCCTGGCGGCCCTGGGCGGGGTGTTCCTGGGGATGTTCCCGCGCAGCGTGGACGCCAACCTGGGGTTCGTGGCCTTCCGCGCCTTCCCGGCGGTCATCGTCGGTGGTCTGGATTCGGCTGCGGGCACCGTCATCGCTGGGCTACTGCTCGGGGTGATGGAGGTGCTGACCCAGGGCTACATCAACCAACACCTGGGGGACTTCGGGGACAACTTCCACGCGGTGTTCCCCTACCTGGTCATGATCCTGTTCCTGGTGGTGCGACCCTACGGGTTGCTCGGCACCAAAGACGTAGAGCGGGTGTGACATGCCGACCCGCAAGCTGGTGACCCGCCAAGAAGACCACCTGAAGCGCTTCCCGGACATGTGGCACAAGGTGGGGCTGGTGCTGGGGACGGCCTTCGTCCTGACGTGGCCGTTCCTCGCCAACAGCCGGTGGCTCACCTACTCCAACCACGCACTCACCGCGGTGGTCGGCGCCATGGCGCTGATGATCCTCACCGGGTTCGCCGGACAGATCAGCCTGGGGCACGCCGCCTTCCTGGCGCTGGGGGCCTACACGGTGGCGGTGCTCGGATTCCACCTCCACGTGCCCTTCTGGCTCGCGATCCCGGTGGCCGGGGTGGTGGCGGCAGCGGTGGGCCTGGCGGTGGGTCCCTTCGCCCTCCGTCTCCGGGGCCTGTACCTGGCCATCGTCACCCTGGGACTGCTGTTCCTGGTCGACCACTTCCTCCTCGGGTTCCCCGACATCACCGGCGGCGTCGGCGGGATCTCGGTGCCCATGCACACCTGGTTCTCCGCCCCGGAGGGCACCAGTGCCCTGGGTGACTTCGCCAGGGCCAGCCAGTTCGGCCCCGTCGCGCTCTCCTTCCCCCAGAAGCTGTACTTCGTGTTCCTGTTCATCGCGGTGGTGGTGACCTTCGTGGGGTCGAACGTCCGCCGCTCCCGTACCGGGCGGGCGATGATGGCGGTACGGGACAGCGATCTGGCCGCCGCCGCGCTGGGGGTGAACCCCGCCGGGGCCAAGGTGCTCTCCTTCGGGCTCTCCTCCTTCCTCGCCGGCATCGCGGGGGCGATGTTCGGGTTCCAGATGCAGTACATCACCGTGGAGCCGCCCTTCGACCTGGTCATGAGCGTCGAGTACATCGCGATGATCGTGCTCGGGGGCATCGGCACCGTGTT
>JAFDJI010000593.1 GCA_019307545.1 Deltaproteobacteria bacterium
CAGGGGCGTTGGGGACTTTTCAGAAAAAATTTCTACACATCCTCTGGGTACGCGTCGAAAGTGTAAGTAGTCCAACCGCGGAGAGGACGAATGTCCAGGCACCCCAAGGTCGACTCCCGCAACGAGCGCCGCAGGCGGGGCAACGCCGCGGTCACCATCCTCGCGATCATGCCGATGCTCGGATTCACCGCCCTGGTGACCGACATCGGCGTGCTCCAGTACAGCCACGCCCAGCTCCAGGCGGGGGTGGACGCCGGCGCGCTGGCGGGGGTGGCCTACTTCGACGGGACCTACGAGGGTGTCCACGTCGCGGTGGCGAAGGCGAGGGACATCGCGTCGCAGAACGAGGTCCTCGGTCAGCCGATCCAGCTCTCCGAGAACGACGTGCTCCCCGGGTACTACGACCCCGACCAGGCCCGGTTCATCAGCACCTGGGAGCCTTCGCTCGCCAATGCGCTGTACATCAACGGCGACGTGACCGAGATCCGCACCATCTTCGCCCTGGCCGCCTTTGGACGGTACTTCATGCAGACCGAGGCCACCGCGCTGGCCAAGGCGGTCCAAGAGGAGGGCACAGGGTACGCACCCTGCTACCTCCCGGTGGCCGTCCCCGACTGCTACCTGGGCATCAACGACATCGAGGACTATGCGCTCAGGATGTCCTCCGCCAACGAGGACAACGCTGGGTGGGCACGGGTCGGGGCAAGCCCCAACGCGGAATACATCGTGAACCAGCTCGACGGGCAGTGCGAAGACGGCCCGGCGAGCGTGTTCGACGCGGTGGGCCTGCAGAACGGTGAGGTGACCACCGCCCTGCAGAAGATCGACAAGATGCTCGAGGAATCCGACGAAACCTGGGACGAGAGCAAGTGGGGACCGCTGCCGCTCCCAATGGGCTCGGTTCCCGAGGACGGAGATTCCAAGAGCGTGGTCCGCAACTACGGCAACGTCGTCGAGGGCGTAGTCATCCTGTTCAGCCCCGACGGTGGCATCTGCGGCGCCGAGACCCAGTTCAATGACTTCGCCCAGATCACCGGGTTCGCCTGGGGCGTGCTCTACGACGTGGACGACCACGGCGATGGCAAGAACATCCGCATGAAGCTCGACCTCACCTACGACCACGAGGGCGGCACCTATGGCGGCGGCATCGCCACCAACATCACCTACAAAGACATCGGGCTGGTGTACTGATGAGACACAGGACTTGGAGACGACGCGGAGCGAACGCCGTCGAGTTCGCCCTGGTCATGCCGGTGCTGGTGATGATCCTGACGGGGATCATGGAGTACGGCTGGTTCTTCAGCCAGCAGATCGCCATGGTGAGCGCGGTGCGCGACTCGGTGCGTGCCGGGGCGACCACCCCGCAGGAATGGGGTCCGGAGGCCGCCGCCGAGCAGCAGCTTGCCAAGTCCCTCTCCGCGGCCGGGTACGGCGGCACCGTGTACGCCGAGGTCTGGCTGAGCGGAGGGGCTCCAGACCAGATCATCTCCGTGTCCGCCGCCTTCCCCTACCAGCCCCTGGTCGGCTTCGTGCCCTCGCCGGAGATGGTGTCCAGCGCCTTGGTGATGCGGATGGAGGACCAACCGGACGCCTCGGTGGCAGACGCCAACTGGTAGCAATGCCGTTCGGTTAGGCCGATTCGATAGTTAAGCAGTCAGCTATCAGCCATCAGCATTCAGCCATCCCCATCCTCCTAACTGGCTGATGGCTGATGGCTGACGGCTGAAAGCTCGCCGCCCCGAGGGCCTATTTCCGGAACGCGAACACGTGCTCCCACCGCACCGATCCTCGGGCGTGATCGGGCCGCGCCAGGCTCGCCCGCGCCACCGCCGACAGGTCCGCCGCCTTGGCCGCAGCCTCGGTCGGCGCTGAGGCGTCCACCTCCCCCGCCGGGGTGAGTCCGTCCCCGATCACCACCACCAGGTGACCCCCGGGGGCCAGGCAGCGCGCCACCGCTCTGGTCCACTCGCGGGTGTCGCGCTCCCAGCGGGCTCGGGCCTGGCGGTTCCCGGCGCGCCAGCCCCGCCGGGCCCCCAGCTCCCGCTCCTGGTCCCTGTGGTCGTCCCCGAGCCACACCCGGCGCAGGTGCTGCATGGGCAGGTAGTCGTAGGTCGCCGGGTAGGGGGGCGAGGTGAGCACCAGGTCGAAGGGCGCCTCCAGCGCAAGGGCGCGGGCGTCCCGACGCAGGAGACGGGTCTCAGGGGTATCCGGGGGGACGCGGTCTCGAAGGTCGATCATCTGCCGCGCCAGTTCCCGGGTCTTCTTGTGGAACAGCACCGAGGTGGTGCCCGGCGGACGCCGGTGTTTGACCCGCTTGCCCGAGGTGTCCGACTTCCGCCAGCTCACCTTGATCAGGATCGTGGAGAGTACCGCCTCCAGGTACGGCCGCACCGAAGCCTCCGCCTCGGCCACCCCCCCTCCGGAGCGCCTCCAACTCGCACAGCACGTGCGGCGCATACCACTTCTCCACCGGCTCCAGGATGTGCCGCGGCGGAAGCTCCTGCGCCTTGCGGGCCACTTCGGTGAGGCGCCGGGCGGTGGCCCGCATCCGGGTGAGGGTCTCGTCGTCTGGGGTGGCGGTCCGGGTCCGGGCGACGCGGATCGCGGTGGGGTTGAGGTCGTTGCCGACGGTGCGCCGCCCGGCGATGCGCCCCTCCACCAGTACGGTGCCGCCCCCACAGAACGGGTCGAGCAGCGACCCCCCCGGGAAGAATGCGAGCAGGTCCCGAGCCGCGTTCGGGTGCAGCCCCGCTGGGTAGGTGTGGAAGCCATGGGTGGCCCGGTCCCCCACGTCCACCGCCGCGAGCGCCTCGGCCATCGCCTTTGCCAGGTCGCGATCCCCAAGCAGGATGACGTCCAGCCTGGGCTTTCCGGTCGTGGTCCGCATGCCGGGAGGGCTATCCCAGCGTGGCCGTCCCGGCTCCCGGGTCCCTCGGCCGCCCCGTGGGACCGACGACCCCCGGGAACCCCCTTGCGGCGCGGCTATACTCCCGACATGCAAGAGCGCCTTTCCCCCTCCGCCCCTTCGCGGGTCTATACGGGCGGACCCTCATCCGGTCCGCAATGACCCTCAACGAAGCCGAACTCGCGGAGTTGTACGACCGATATGCGCACGTGGTCTACCGACGCTGCCTCTCCATCCTCGGCAACGAGGAAGACGCCCACGATGCGACACAGGAGACCTTCGCCAAGGTCCTTCGGCACGGCCACCGGTTCCGGGAGGAGGCCAGTCCCTTGACCTGGATGTACCGCATCTCCACCAACCACTGCCTGAACGTGATCCGGAATCGGAAGGGCCGGCAGAGCAAGCTGCACGTCCA
>JAFDJI010000594.1 GCA_019307545.1 Deltaproteobacteria bacterium
CGCATCTTGGTTTTGACGGTGGTGCTTTCAGCATGCGGGGGAGCGGTAGAACAACCGGAGTCGACGGGCTCCGCGGATCCGCTGGAGGCGCGGATGGAGGCGGTGACCGAGACCTACCACGGGGTCGCGGTCACCGAGGACTACCGCTGGCTCGAGGACTCGGCCGACCCAAAGGTGCTGGCTTGGAGCGAGGCCCAGAACGCCCATGCCCGTGCGTTCCTGGACGGGCTGGAGGAGCGCGCGTCGGTCGAGGCGGACGTGCGAGCGATCCTGGCGGCGGAGACGGTGAGCCACTGGGGCCTGACCTACGCTGGGCAGCGCCTGTTCGCGATGAAGAGGCAGCCCCCCAAGGCCCAGCCGTTCCTGGTTGAGCTGCCGTCGTTCGATGAGCCCGAGGGGGCGCGAGTGATCGTCGATCCGGAGGCCCTGGACCCCGACGCCCTGGTGACCATCGACTGGTACGAGCCCTCGCCGGATGGCGCGCTGCTGGCGGTATCCCTGTCCCGTGCCGGCACCGAGTCCGGGGACGTCCACCTGTTCCGGACCGACACGGGCGAGGCCACGGGCGAGGTGGTGCCGCGGGTCAACGGGGGTACAGCGGGGGGCGCGCTTGCCTGGCTCCCCGACGGCCGTGGCTTCTACTACACCCGGTACCCGAGGCCGGGGGAGCGTCCGGACGAGGACCTGGCCTTCTACCAGCAGGTGTACCTCCACGCCCTGGGTGCGGACCCGACCGACGACCACTATGAGTTGGGTGCGGACCTCCCGCGCATCGCCGAGATCGACCTTTGCCTGCACCGCGAGACGGGGCAACTGCTGGTGACCGTCCAAGACGGTGACGGCGGGGAGTTCGCTCACTTCCTGCGCGCGTCGGACGGTGCCTACCGGCAGCTCAGCAACTTCGACGACCGGGTGGTGCAGATCCTGTTCGCCTCCGACGGTCAGTCGCTGTTCCTGGTGTCCTTCGACGACGCGCCGAAGGGCCAGGTGCTTCGGATGCCGGTGGCGGCGAAGGACGCCTCCGAGGCGACCGTGGTGGTCCCGGAGGGAGAGGACACCGTGGTCTCGGACTTCGGGGAGCCCGAGTACGTCACCGCCCACGGCGAGCGCCTCTACGTGACCTACCAGCTCGGCGGACCGTCGCAGATCCGCGCCTTCGAGCTGGATGGGACCCCGGCACCAGCCCCCGAGCAGCACGAGATCGGCACCGTTGCCGGCCTCACTGGTGCGCCCGACGGGACGCTTCTGTTCGAGACGGCGTCATTCGTCGATCCATGGGCGTTCTTCCGCTTCGACCCGGCCGAAGGGGTCACCCATGCCACCGCCCTGGTCAGCACGTCACCCGTCGACTTCTCGGGTTTCGAGGTGGTGCGCGAGTTCGCCACCTCGAAGGACGGCACCCAGATCCCGGTGAACATCCTGAAGCCGAAGGGCATCCTCCTCGACGGCAGCCATCCCGCGGTGGTCACGGGCTACGGCGGCTACGGAGTGAACATCACCCCGTCGTTCAGGAAAACCCACCACGCGCTCCTCTCGCGCGGCGTCATCACGGCCGTCGCCAACCTGCGGGGCGGCGGGGAGTATGGCGAGGAGTGGCACCTGCAGGGCAATCTCACCCACAAGCAGAATGTGTTCGACGACTTCCACGCGGTGCTCACCCACCTGGTCCAGCGTGGCTACACCGCCCCCGAGCGCCTCGGGATCATGGGCGGCAGCAACGGCGGCCTGCTGATGGGCGCGACGTTCACCCAACACCCGGACGCGGCGAAGGCGGTGGTGAGCACCGTTGGCATCTACGACATGCTCCGGGTGGAGTTGTCGGCGAACGGGGCCTTCAACGTGCCCGAGTTCGGCACGGTGAAGGACGAGGCGCAGTTCCGCGCCCTGCACGCCTACTCGCCCTACCACCGGGTGGTCGATGGCACCGCCTACCCAGCGATCCTGCTGATGACTGGCGCCAACGACCCGCGGGTGGAGCCCATGCAGTCCCGCAAGATGACGGCCCGGCTGCAGGCTGCCCAGGCTGCTGACGCCCCCATCCTCCTCCGCACGAGCGACGACTCGGGCCACGGGCACGGGATGCCGCTGGAGGCGCGCATCGCCTGGATCGCCGACGAGTACGTGTTCCTCCTCCACCAACTCGGGGTGGCTCCGAGCACGCCTTAGGATCAGCAATGGACGACCCCCACGCGATCCTGTTGATCACCTGCCCCGACGGCCCGGGGCTGGTGGCCAACGTGGCTGGGTTCGTGTACGACCACCACGGCAACATCGTGCACTCCGACCAGCACTCCGACCTCGACAGCCGCCGGTTCTACATGCGCATCGAATGGCAGCTCGACGGCTTCGCGCTCGATCGGTCAGAGATCGCCGGTGCCTTCGGGGAGGTCGCCCAACCCTTCGACATGGCGTGGAGCCTGCACTTCACCGACGAGCGTAGCCGGATGGGAGTCCTGGTCTCGCGGGCGGATCACTGCCTGTGGGACGTCCTGCTCCGCCACCGCGCCGGCGAGTTCCACGCAGAGGTGCCGGTGGTGGTGAGCAACCACCCCGATCTGGAGCCGGTCGCGGCTCACTTCGGAGTCGACTTCCACCACGTCCCCAACAGCAAGGACACCCGAGCGGCGTCCGAGGCCGCCATGGTGCGCATCCTGGAGGAACACCGCGTCGACCTGGTGGTGCTCGCCCGGTACATGCAGATCCTGACCGGGGACTTCGTGAGCCGGTACCGCAACCGGGTCATCAACGTCCACCACTCCTTCCTGCCCGCCTTCGTAGGCGCGCGGCCCTACCACCAGGCCCACCAGCGCGGGGTGAAGATCATCGGGGCCACCAGCCACTACGTCATCGCCGACCTCGACCAGGGGCCGATCATCGAGCAGGTGATCCGGCGCACCAGCCACCGGGACTCGGTGCGCGATCTGGTCCGAAAGGGCAGGGACCTGGAGAAGGCGGCCCTCGCGCGTGCCGTTAGCCTGCACCTGCAGCATCGCATCCTGGTGGTGGGAAACAAGACGGTGGTCTTCGATTAGGGCCGGCGGTTCACTCCATCCGCGCCATCTCGATCACGGCCACGATCCCCGCTACCGTCGAGTCGCCCAGGCGTCCCGGGAGGAAGGTCGGCATCGCGTTGTCCGAGTAGGTGGCCCCGACTGGATTGTCCTGGTCTGGCAGGTTGACCCGGACCCACGGTACGCCCCCGGCCACCGCGGCGTTCGCCATGTCGGTGGTGTGCTTGTTCTGCCACCAGTCGGGCGGGAGGTGGAAGGTGGAGACCTGCGACGCGTTGCTCGGCGGCTGGGCGTGGTCCCACTGGG
>JAFDJI010000105.1 GCA_019307545.1 Deltaproteobacteria bacterium
CAGGGGGTCACTCCTCCAACTCGAACACGCACTCCGGGTGCCCCATCGCCATGCACCGGACCTCTTTCGCCTTCAGGTCGTGGCCGAGGATGCGGCTGCTGTACCCGGCGATGACCCCGGCGGAGAGGTAGCACGCCGGCTTGTCCGCGGGCCCCACCCAGCGGGCCTCCTGGGAGTTGGCCAGGGTGACCCGGAGCGGCGAGGCTTGGAAGTCCATCCGGGACACGCCCCATCCGCCCTCGTTGATGATCA
Source organism: Deltaproteobacteria bacterium (assembly GCA_019307545.1). Taxonomy (GTDB): domain Bacteria; phylum Myxococcota_A; class UBA796; order UBA796; genus JAFDJI01. Next base: position 253 of record JAFDJI010000105.1, read on the forward strand.
GCCGCAGCGCCATGCCCATGGAGAGCTCGAAGAAGCGTGCCAGCTTGGGGTCGGTCCGAAGACGCTCCAGGGTGCCCTCCTGCTCGATCAGCTCGACCAGGCTGGCGGGCGCCCAGCGGCCCCGTGCGAGCGCCTCGGAGATCTCCCAGTAGCCGCCCCCGCGACCGACCTCGTACAGGGCATCGTTCTTCTCTCGCGCGCCCATCTTGGAGGCGAGAACCTGGTGGAACAGCTCCAGGAACTTGGAGCTCCACATGATCTCGTCGACGCCGCCGATGCCAATGCGCCCCCTATCGACGTCCACGTCGTGGATCTCGAAGGCGGTGGCGCCCATGTACGCCCGCACCAGCACCGGGAGGCGGCGAGAGAGCACCGGGGCGTTCGCGAGGGGGCGGAGGAACACCTTCGCGAAGCGGGGGTGGCGGTCCAGGAAGGACATGGTGTTGGTCAGGACGGACATTCTCAGCATCGGCGGCTCCCAGATATTGGGTGGGCATGCACGGCTTGCGCAGGGCCACCTAACGCAACCGGACCAAGCCCTCTCGCCGACGGGACGGCAAGCCGCGATGCAATCCGCGCGGTAGAGTACGGCCGCGCCCCAGAGCAGGACCGGGGCGTCGGAGGCGGCTTTGCTGGATCCGGGCGCACAGATCGGCGACTGGGTGGTCGAGAAGACCCTCGGCGAGGGCGGAATGGGCGCGGTGTTCCGGTGCCACAACACCCTCACGGAGCGCATCTCAGCGGCGGTCAAGGTGATGAAGCCCGACCGGATGGCCGACATGCGGGAGCGGTTCATCCGGGAGGTCGAAGCGCTGGAGCGACTCCAGCACCCCGCAATCGTCCGGGTGAAGGGCTGGGGGGAGGACGACGAGCGCGGTTTTCTGTGGCTGGCGATGGACATGGTCGAGGGCGAGGACCTGGACCAACGGCTCGACCGCGGCCCACTGACCACCAAAGAGGCCATCGCGGTGTTCCGGGACCTCGCGGACGGGTTGGCGCATGCGCACGCCGCCAACATCTTCCACCGGGACATCAAGCCGGCCAACGTGCTGCTCCTCGAGGGCGGCGGGGCGAAGCTGGTCGACTTCGGGATCGCGATGGAGTCGAACCGCACGCGGATGACCGCGGCGGGCATGGTGCCCGGCACCCCCGCCTACCTGGCACCGGAGGTGTTCTCCGGCGCCTTCGATCCCCACATGCTCGACATCTACGCCATGGGCCAGGCCCTGTTCGAGGCGCTGACCGGCCGATCCGGATTCCCCGAGCAGCCGGGCCTGAGCACCACCCAACGGCTGGCACAGCTTGCCGGGCAGAAGATGAACGCCAAGGTGCTCGACCCGGGCGAAGGGGTGCCCGAGAACCTGCGTGCCCTGGTGCGGCGGGCCACCGAGCCGGACCCGAAGCGACGGCTGCAAACGATGGAGGACTTTCGCCGGGCCCTGGCCGGCGCCCCTTTGAGCGCCGAGACGGGCGCGCCAGAGACCATGATGGTCGATGACGACGCATGGCCTTCCGACCAGCGCCCCTCCTCCCCGACCCTGGACCTCGACATTGCGGGCCCGCCGCCCCGGAAGGCGAAGAAGGCCAGCAAGCCGCGCCGACTTCGCTGGGTTGCGTTCGGCGGAGCGGCCGGACTGGCCGCGGTCGTGGCCCTGGTGGTCGTCGCGGTGGGCATCGGGCTGGTGCTGTGGGCCTGGCCGCGTCCCCGTGACGTGGAGGTGGTGGTATCGGGGATGGCCCCGGACACCCCAGCCCGGGTGATGGTGGCCGGTCGCGAGGCGGAGCGAGTGGGCGACGGGGAGTTCCGCGTCTACGAGGTCCCGCCCGGCGCGGCCACGGTGACGGTCGTCGCCGGGAAGCACTGCGACCCGGGCGCCGCGCCGACGGAAGGCTGTCCGCCCTGCTGCGAATGCGTGGAGACCGTGGTCGAGGACGAGGCGACGGTGGTTCTGGTGGCGGTGCCGCCGCTGCCCGAGGCGGTGCCGGTGGAGGTGCGGGTGAGCGGGGTGGAGGAGCCCTGGGAAGTGCACGCGACCCTGGGCGACTTCCCGGGCGAGCCCGCCGACCGAACCACCTGGCGGTTCCCCGCCGTCGATCCTGGTGACCACGCCCTGCTGGTGGAGGCGGGGACCTGCCCCGAAGACGCCCATGGATGCTGGCCAGACTGCCCGGATGGCTGTGCGTCGACGCTGCATCCCCTCTCGGTGGCCTGTGACGCGGGGTCGGTCACCGTGCCGGTGGAGTTGGGGACCCCACGCGCATCCAAACGGGAGCGTCGACGGGCCGCGCGACGCGCGCAACGACTGCCTGGCCTCCGGGTGAAGCTGCTACACCGCCGCGGTGACATCGACATCGCCGAGCGGGCGGCGACGCTGCTACGCGCCGAGGGCTGCGAGACCACTGTGGAACGTGGCAACGAGGGTGGGGAGTGGGAGCCCTTCTGGGGCAACGTGTACTACTTCCGTGACGACCTGGCCGACGAGACCGAGGTGGTCCGCGAGTTGCTCAAGAAGCTGGGGTACCTCGACCCCGGGCATGTCGAGGATGACCCCGACCTCGACCTGGTGGTGTGGCTGGACCCCTGAGGCGACTGGTCCCCCACACCTGGTGCTAGAGTCGCGCCGGAGGTGCCGTGACGCAGAATCGTGGCGGAGAGGCTGTTCATGGCCCTTCTCACCCTGCCCCGCCCCAAGGGCCGGACCCCGCCAGCGAAGCCCCCCTGGGGACACCGGGCCCCCGCGGCGCGCGGGGCGAGAGCGTCGCGCTCAGCAGCCTGATCCTCTGCGCGGAGCTCGCCTGCATCCGGTGGTTCCCGGCCCACGTGCTGTTCCTGACCTTCTTCACCAACACCGTGCTCCTCTCGGTGTTCCTGGGCATGTCGGTCGGCCTGCTCGCTGCACGACACAAGCGCAACTACCTGCCTTGGAGCGGCGCAGTGCTGGCGCTGGCTCTGGCGCTCGGGCACGGGGTTGAGGCCCTGCGCGTGACCCTCGAGCCCCACCTCGACGTGGGCGGTCAGCTCTCGCCCCAACTCGTGTTCTTCGGAGCCGAGTACTACGCGCAGGATGTCGCCCAGTTCTTGATCCCCATCGAGGTGATCAACGGGTTCTTCTTCGCGCTGTTGGCCCTGGTGTTCATCGGGCCCGGGCAGGAGTTGGGCCGCGCGCTGTCGCGCGTCAAGGGGAGGGTGGAGGCCTACACCTTCGACATCCTCGGCAGCTTGAGCGGCATCGCGCTGTTCGCGGCGGCCTCGTGGATGGAGCTGTCCCCCGTGTGGTGGTTCGCGGTCACCGCGATCGGCCTCGGCTACTTCCTGAAGGTCCACCACCCCGACCTCTTCCGGACACGCATCGTCCACCTCGTCGTGGTGGTGGCCCTGGCCGCGATCACCTCGAGCGTCGCGGGCCTATCCGACCTCGTGGGCACGTACTGGTCGCCCTACTATCGGATCGACTACGAGCCCATTGAGCGCCACATCCGCACCAACCTGATCGGCCACCAGACGATGGTCGGACGAGCGGATCCCGACCGACCGGCGATAGCCTACGCCCTGCCCCACATCCTGAACCGCGACACCGGCGGGGAGCCCTTCAAGGAGGTGCTGATCATAGGAGCCGGGTCCGGCAACGACGTGTCCCGCGCTCTGCAGTGGGGCGCCGAGCACATCGACGCCGTGGAGATCGACCCCGTGATCCAGCGGCTCGGCGTCGCACATCATCCGGATCGCCCCTACGACGACCCGCGGGTCTCCTACTACAACGACGACGGCCGAAACTTCCTGAGGCGCAGCGACACGAAGTACGACCTCATCATCTACGCGCTGGTCGACTCGCTGGTGCTCCACAGCAGCCAGAGCAACATCCGGCTGGAGAGCTACCTGTTCACCCGCGAGGCGATGCTGGACGTGGAGCGCAACTTGAAGCCGGACGGCGTCTTCGTCATGTACAACTTCTTCCGGCAGGGGTGGATCGTCGGACGCCTCGATCGGGTGCTGGAGGGGGTGTACGGCGAGCGCCCGCTGGTGTTGACCCTGCCCTGGGTGGAGAAGGTGGAGGCCGATCGCCACTTCGACGGCTTCACGCTGCTACTCAATGGCGACATCGAGCGGATCCGCGGCGGCTTCGAGACGCACGGCACCTACTGGATGAGGGACGAGCCGGTGTCCCCTACCTCACCCAACGGCTTCGCGCTGGCGGGCGGTCACGGCTGGCACAAGCTGGCCCCCCCAACGGTAGAACAGCCAGTAGACCGGGGGGTACTCACCGACGATTGGCCCTTCCTCTACCTCCGGGGGCCAATGGTCCCCGCACTCTCCCTCCGCAGTGCCCTGTTGATGGGGGCAGTGGCACTGCTCCTGATCTGGGCGCTCGGCACCCGCCGGCGAGTCACCGCCGCGCGGACCAGCTTCGACGGACGGATGTTCTTCCTCGGTGCTGGGTTCATGCTCATCGAGACCAAGGCCGTGGTGCACATGGCGCTGCTCTTCGGCAGCACCTGGATGGTGAACACCGTGGTCTTCTTCTCGGTGCTGGTCACCATCCTGGTGGCGAACCTGTACGTGCTGCGGTTCCGCCCGGAGAAGCTGTGGCCCTACTACGCCCTGGTCCTCGCCGCGCTGGCCGTGAACGCGATGGTCCCCCTACACGCGTTCCTGGGGATGGATCGGATCGTGCAGATCGCCCTCTCCAGCGCGCTCGTCTTCGCTCCAGTGGTCTTCGCGGGGGTGATCTTCGCCACCGCCTTCTCGCGGACCCGGGAAGCGGATCGGGCCTTCGGCGCCAACATCGGGGGCGCCATGGTGGGTGGGCTCACCGAGTACACCTCGATGCTGCTCGGGTTCTCGAACCTGATGCTGGTCGCGATGGTCTTCTACGCGCTCTCGGCCTGGGCCAGGCCCGCAAAGGTGCACGGCGACCCCACTGCCCACACGTGATGTGACCCGTCGGCGGGCTGCGCGAAGAACGGATATGCGGGGGCCACCGCGTTTCGGAGAAACATCCATGTTCAAGACCCGGATCACCGAACTGTATGGAATCGAGTACCCCGTCGTGCAGGGCGGACTGATGTGGATCGCCAAGGCCGAGCTCGCCGCGGCACTGGCCAACGCGGGCGGCATCGGGTTCATGACCGCGCTCACCCACAGGGAGCCGGAAGGCCTCGCCGCCGAGATCCGCAAGACCCGGGAGATGACCGACAAGCCCTTCGGGGTGAACCTCACCTTCCTGCCAACCCTGTTCCCGGTGAATTACGACCCGTACATCGACGTGTGCATCGACGAAGGGGTGAAGTTCATCGAGACCGCCGGCCGCAACCCCGAGCCCTACATGGAGAAGATGAAGGCAGGTGGGTTGGTGGTCACCCACAAGTGCACCTCGGTGCGCCACGCGCTCAAGGCCCAGAAGATCGGCTGTGACGTGGTGAGCATCGATGGCTTCGAGGCGGCGGGGCATCCCGGTGAGGACGACGTGACCTCGCTGATCCTCGTGCCGCTCACCGTGGATGCCCTCGACATCCCGGTCATCGCCTCGGGTGGGTTCGGAGATGGGCGCGGGCTGGTCGCGGCGCTCGCCCTGGGCGCCGAGGGGATGAACATGGGCACCCGGTTCGTCGCCACCCAGGAAGCACCCCTGCACGACAACGTGAAACAGGCGCTGGTGCAGGCCACCGAACGCGACACCAGCCTGCTGATGCGCACCCTGCGGAACACGGAGCGCGTCCTCACCAACACGGTGGCGCAGCAGGTCCTGGAGATCGAGGCCAAGGGCAACACCCAGATCGCGGACATCGCGCCCTACATGGCTGGCTTGCGGGGCCTGAAGATGCTCAACGAAGGCGACATGGAGTCCGCCATACTCGCCGCCGGTCAGATCGTGGGGCTGCTCCGAGATATCCCCACCGTGCAGGAGTTGATGGACCGCATCATCGGAGAGGCGCGCGAGATCATCACCGGTCGCCTCCCGGAAATCGTCGACTGAGCGTGTGGCGATGGACGCCTACCCGCGCTCGAGGGCTGGGTTCCTCTTTGCCTGCGCCTTCGTGTTCGCCCTGCTCGCGGGCCGCTGGGCGCAGGGCCTGTTCACCACCTCGGAGTTCGTCCACTTTTCGGTGAACTTTCCCACGGTCCTCGGCGCCGAAGTGGCGCCACGAGAGCAGATCGGCGGGCCCTGGGCGATGCTCCCGGCCTCCGAGTGGGAGGGCTATCCAGCCGGCGGAATGCTGGTCTGGGGTCGGGAGGGCGAGATCGTGGTCGACGTCGGGCGTCAGGGCTTTCTGAAGCGCTGGCTCCAGCCGAACGACATCACCCTCTCCACCCACTGGCTCCGCAACGTCGGCACCGAACCGCGCCGCATCGGGCTCGCCCTCGAGATGTGCGGCCTGCCGGTGACCTGGGAGACCTTCGAGCGGGGCTGGGACGACCAGAACAAGGTGGCAACGCGCACGCTGCTTCCCGGCGAAATCTTCAACATGGACTGGCACGTCACCCTCTCGGCCGGGCAACGCGGACGACCGGTCCTCTGTGACGGCGCCGTCGAGGTGCGCGACGCCGAGGACGGGACCGTGCTGACACGCTTGCCCCTCCGGATCATCGACTCCACCGCCTGGGGAAGCTGATGCGAGCACACCTGGTCCGAAGGGTGGTCTTCTTCTTCGTCGGCATCCTCCTCTTCTACGCCCCGTTCGCCTTGTTCGTCCGTGCCCTGGTGGCCGCGACCGGCTCGCCGTTGATGGCCGACACCCACCGGGTCTGCCTCCGAATGCCGATCTCCTGGCTGTCGCAGCCATGGATGTACGAGACGATGCTGGAGGAGCCCGGCTACCTGTTGGGGGTTCTGGTCCTGCCGGCTGTCGCGTTGTTCTTCGGGCCGCTGTTCTGCGGCTGGCTCTGCCCGGCCGGCATCCTCACCGAGCTGTTGGGGCGACTGGTACCCGACCGGATGAAGATCGACCTGGCGGGCCGGGTCCGTCCGGCGCCGATCCGCTACGGGGTGCTGGCGGCCTTCCTGGTGTCCCCGTTCGTCGGGTCACACCTCTCCTGCGCCTTCTGCAACTTCGCCCACACGCAGGCTCTCGTGAGGGCCGCCACCGGCGATTTCAGCGGCCTCGCCCACTGGGCCTCCTTCACCATCGTCACCTTCGTGCTGTGGTTCTTCGTGTTGGGGCTCCTCACCAGGGGGGGCCGTGGCTGGTGCAACTTCCTGTGCCCGGCGGGCGCCTTGATGGGGCTCGCTCACGTCCTCGGCAACCGCCTCGGGATCGGCCGCGCGGTGCGGATCGACGCGCGGAGCTGTAGCGGGTGCGGAACGTGCGCGAAGGCCTGTCCCGCATGGTCGATCGACGAAGACCGGCACGAGGTCGACCTCCACGGCTGCAACGCCTGCTTCGACTGCGTGCACGTCTGCCCGGAAAAGGCGATCCGGTACGGCCGCGACTGACCTGCTACTCGTCGCCGAATACGATCCCCAGCGACCGCGCCGCCCGCACGATCTGGCCGCCGGGGTCGACCAGCTTCTGCTGGCTGGCGGCCTCGTCCAGGGGAACGGCGACGATCTTGGTGCCGCGCAGGGCGACCATCTTTCCGAAGTCGCCTCGGGCCAGGAGGTGGACGGCCTCCTCACCGAAACGGGTGCCGAGGATGCGGTCGAAGTTGCTCGGGCTGCCGCCGCGCTGAACGTGGCCGAGCACGGTGAACCGGATGTCCAACTCGATGAGGTTGCCCAGGCCCTCGGCGACCCGGGCCGCTGCGCCAAACAACCTCCGCATCGCCCCCAGCTCTCGAGGACCCAGGGTGCTCACCTCGCCTCCGCCGGGCTTGGCGCCCTCGGCCACCACCACGATGGAGTAGGGGTGCCCGTCGAGGCGGCGCTGGCGGATGTGGTCGGCGATGGGCGCGAGTCGGTAGGGGATCTCGGGAATGAGGATGGCCTGGGCCCCGCCGGCGATACCGGCGTGTAGGGCGATCCAGCCCGCGTCGCGGCCCATCACCTCCACCAGGATGACCCGGTCGTGGCTCTCGGCGGTGTCCCTGAGGCGGTCGATGGCTTCGGTGGCGACCTGCACCGCAGAGTCGAACCCGAAGGTGTAGTCGGTGGCCCCGAGATCGTTGTCGATGGTCTTCGGCACTCCGACGATGCGGGTGAGCCCGCGCGCCATGGCTTGGCGGGCGATCCGCATCGAGCCGTCCCCACCGATCGAGATCAGCGCGTCCAACCCGACCTTGCGGAAGTTGTCGAGCACCTGGTCGAAGATGTCGGTCTCGACCTTTTCGCCATCCCGCTCCACGACGTAGTGGAAGGGGTCGGACTTGTTGGAGGTGCCGAGGATGGTGCCGCCCCGATCGAGGATGTCGTGGACCGTGTCCACCGTCAGCCACTGGTTGCCGTGGGGAGAGCGGTAGTCGAGGTCGATCATCCCACTGAAGGCGTCCTCGATGCCCAGGACCTCCCAGCCGTACACGCGGATCGCGGTGGTCACCGCCGCGCGGATGACTGGGTTCAGGCCGGGGCAGTCACCCCCACCCGTCATGATGCCGATGCGCTTGATGTCCATGACCGTCCTCCCGGGAGGATTCTGCCACGGTCGCTCGGGCGAGGACGGACGGCTATGTATTCCGCCCTCGGTGGAGGCCCCATGCGCCAGGTCACCCGGAACCTGTTCGTCGACGGTCTGGCATTCGTCCTGTTCGTGGTGCTCGCTTCGACGGGCGTGCTCATGCGCTACTCCCTCCCCCCCGGAAGCGGCCGCCACGTCGGGATCTTTGGCCTCGATCGGCACGGCTGGGGGGACGTCCACTTCTGGATCGCGCTGTCGTTGCTGTGCGTGCTTGCCCTACACCTGGTGCTCCACTGGAAGTGGATCGTGTGCGTGGTGCGGGGACGGCCCCGCGAGGGTTCGGGTGCGCGGGCAATTCTCGGCGTGGTGGGGCTGCTGGCGGCGATCGGGCTCGCGGCCACCCCCTTGCTGGTGCCCGTGGTGCCGATCGAGGTACCGGCGGGTGGGGGGCGACACGACGCCTCTGGAGAGGAACGACCGGGCGGGTTCGGGGAGGGGCGTGCGGGCGGGTTCGGGGAGGGGCGTGCCGGCGCGTTTGGGGAAGAACGCATCGGCAGAACGACATCCGAGGCTCACTCACCCTCGGCGAGTTGGAGGCACAGACCGGCGTCCCCACCGCCCATGTCTTGCAGAAGCTGGATCTTCCTACCGACACGCCGCGAGAGGAAACGCTCGGGAGACTGCGCCGGAGCTATGGCTTTTCCATGGGCGACGTCCGCCAGATCGTGGAGGACTACCCCGGCGAAGAGTAGGGCATCTCACCCGTGGTGAGACATCCGGGTCAGGCGGCGACCTTCTTGCCCGCCTTCCCCTTCGGGGATCCCACCGTCCGCCGAATGCCATAGACCAGCGCATCCTTGGGGCACGCCGTGGAACACCGGTTGCACGAGAAGCAGTCCGGACGCAGCGCGGTCTCCTTGAGCATCTCGGGCACCACCGGACAGAGCGAGTTCTTCACGCACAGATCGCAGTCCACGCAGGGCTCGCGCAGCAGGGTGACCCGGTACAGCCCGATCTGCTCCAACCAGTGGGTGAACAACCCCACCGGACACAGCGCGTAGCAGAAGGGACGGTAGGTCACGACCGAGAGGCCGAGCACCACCAGGAACGGGAGGTAGTGAATCGTCCCTTCCAGGAGCGAGCCGGGCGCGACGATTTCCAGACCGTGGAAGGGGTTGACGTAGTCGTACAGGGACTTCGAGAACGTCCCGCGGCTGGTGGTGACCGTGAGGACCCCAGTCACGCTCACCGAGATGAAGACCAGGAAGAAGGCCATCCGCATCGCGTTCGTCACGGTGAAGGGGACCTTGAACCTGCGCAGGCGGAGGCGGTCGGAGAGCATCGAGACCAGCTCCTGGACCGATCCGATGGGGCAGATCCAGCCGCAGAACAGCTTCGGGCCAACCAGGCTCAGCACGAAGATGATGATGCAGGGTCAGCGCGAAGATGATGATGATCATCGCCATGAACGGGATGCCCAACCCGAAAAGGAACGGCTTGGTGAACGCACAGATCGGCGACGGGTGCATCGCGAAGCTGGAGAAGAAGTCGACGGGGAGGTTGCCCGCGATGCCGAAGAGGAAGGTCGACACGAGCAGGATGGCGACCTTGAGCGGGTTGCCCATCTTGCGCGTCTTCAGCAGGGCGAACACGACCGCGGCGATGGCGACCATCGCGATGAACTTGGGCTGGAGCAGGAAGTCGACGAGGGTCATGCGGTGACCGCCGCCGTGCCCGTCCTCGGCCCACGCGGCGGCTGGGCCAAGGAGCGTCAGGAGTGAAATGGCGACCGCTCTCATTGTCGTTTCCTCCCAACCCGCGATCCGCCGGGGAAACGCAGCTATCGCGCCTCGGCGGATAGATCCATGTCGAACGGTCCCCGAGGCGACAAAAAGCGGTCAGGGGCCGGGGGCAGGCCGCGGGGTCCCGGTGACCATGTGGCACTCCGCGCACGCAGCGAGCAGGGTCCCGTAAATCTGGGTGCGCACCCCGGGGGTGGGTGCGTCTTCACCCGCGAGGGTGTGCACCAGCTTCCGAAGCTCGAGGGCCCGCGGAGACCTCAGGATGGCCTCGGGCATCTCGTGCTCCTCCACCGCCCCCTCGCCCAACATGACGATGGCCCGCTCCCATGCGGAATCGGACGGCATGATCAGGGCCTCCCACATCCGGTCGGCCGCCCAGATGTGCCGTGCCATGTGGGACTTCACCCCCTCTTCCAAGGGGGGCAGCGTGGTGGGGTCGAAGGTGGGACCACCCTCCACCGAAGCGTGGCAATCGCCGCAGGTCTTGGCAAGCTCGGCAATCGCCTCGCTGGCGGCCTCGATGTCCTGGGCCTCACCCCCTTGGGTCGCCACCGCGCGCATCGCGTCGAAGTGGGGC
>JAFDJI010000595.1 GCA_019307545.1 Deltaproteobacteria bacterium
GGGCATGGCCGGGTTGACGCGCGCATCGTCGTCGTCACAGTCGCCCTCACAGGCACGCACCAGATCGCCGTCGACATCCTGTTCGACGTACGGGACGGCTCCGTCGCAGTCATCGTCGATGCCATTGCATCGCTCCTCGGCGCCAGGGTAGCGACTCGCGTCGAGATCGTCACAGTCGCCTCCACACTCGCGCACGCCATCGCTATCTCGGTCCACCTCGCCGTCCGGGATGACCTCGTCGCAGTCGTTGTCGAGGCCATCACACAGCTCGGGCGCGTCCGGGTACACCGTGTCGTCGATGTCGTCGCAGTCGGACCCGCCGCACAGGTGGTCGAGGAAGCCGTCTCCGTCGTCGTCGTGACACCCACCGCAGGCCGCCAGGTCGGTACAGTCGTCGTCGTCACAGTCGACCAGGGTGTCGCAGTCGTTGTCGACGACATCCTCGCAGTCCTCGGGCACTCCAGGGTTGATCGCCACGTCACTGTCGTCGCAGTCGTCCCCGTTGGTCGCCTCACCCTCGGCCGGATCGCAGGTCCCGTCGGCCGCGATGGTGGTGAGGCCCTGGTCGTTGCCGTACCCGTCCCCGTCATCGTCCTCGATGCAGGTCACCGAGTCGGTCCCGCTGCAGTCCTGGTCGACGCCGTCGTCGGGGACCTCGGGGGCGCCGGGGTAGATGGAGACGTCGCCGTCGTTGCAGTCTCCCGCCGCCTGGGTCCAGCCGTCCCCATCGTCGTCGACGTCCGGCGGCGCTCCGTTCACCCCGATGTCATCGACGTACACCACGTTGCCGTAGCCGCTGGTGTTCTCGAAGGCGATGAGGACGGCCGGCTCGCCGAGGTAGGTATCGAGGTCCACCGTCTCGGTTCTCCACTGCGAAGCGGTCGGGACAAAATAGTCGGACTCGTTCTGGCCGGTGGTGCTCAACTCCCGGTTCTCCTTGTAGAACTCCTCGGTCCAGGTCTGGCCGCAGTCAGTGGAGACCTGGACCGCCAGCGCATCCCACAAGCGGCGGTCATAGCGCGCATAGGCGACAGCGAACTCCACGGTCACCGGCGAGAGGAGGCTGCTGAAGTTCAGGGCGGGCAGGATGAGGAGATCGCTCTCTCCACCGAAGTCCTCGTCGTAGTTGTTGACGAAGGCCGACGAGCTCGAGGCACCGAAGCCACCGACCTGGGTGGTCCGTTCCCAGGTGTACCAGCCATCGGGGTTGCCCAGGGTGACGCCCACAGACGGGAAGGGCCCCCCCTCGAAGTCGAGGTCATAGGGGACGGAGAGGCCTACACCCGACTGGATGTCGATGGAGGCACTCCGCTCGTCGTTGGTGGGGTTCTCGTCGGCGACGCCGTTGGGGTTGGAGGTGGACACCGTGAACGTGTGGGGGCCGTCCGAGAGCACCGTTGATGTGAGGGCGACGGTGGCCGTCACACCAGGGGCGAGGTTGCCCGTCCACGAGTGGGTGCTCGGTGGAATGGTGTCCCATGCCCAGAGGATGTCCACGCTGGTGAGCTGCGCACTACCCCGGTTCCGGATCACCACCTCGGGCGTGATGGTGCTGTCGCAGTAGGTCAGGCCGTTGCCTGGCTCCAAGATGGCCTGGAGGGCTGCGTCGTTCACCGTGTCGGGCTGCCCCGGATCATAGCCGTCGACCGCGGTGCCTCCACTGCCGGTGGGGTCCAGCCAGTCACGCAGGCGTGAAGACGCGGACGCGCCGTCCCAGGACACCGAGAGGCGGCCGTAGTAGTCCTCGAGGTCGTTCCAGCAAGAGGCACTCCCGCCGTGAAGCTGCCCGATGATCCGCTGGTCCTGGTCGAAGAGCGGCGAGCCGGAGGAGCCCCCCTCGGTGGTGCCGTCGTCCCAGTCGTAGACCTCCCAGTGGTCGGTGCCGCCGCCGAAGAAGCCGGAGATGCCAGGCGCGTCGTCGTCGTAGCTGATCTTCTTGATGTCGCCCGAGGGGTGGTGGATACCGACGGTGGAGCTCGGCGTGGCGCCGCTCGCGTCGAAGCCCGCGAAGAAGGCTTCGAAGTCCGACGGGATCGCGTCGTTCAGCTCCACCAGACAGAAGTCCGAGTTCGATCGGCGAGCCCGCAGCACGGCACCCGAGAGCGCATCGTGCGGTGGGGAGGAGTTGGGGTCGTTGCAGGTGGGGCTCTCCCAGTTGAACCAGAACACCCAGGTGGCGGGGTTCGAGTAGCAGTGGTTGGCGGTGAGCACGTACGGCGTGGCGTCCGAGGCCGTGTTGTTGACGAGGGCACCGGAGCAGAAGCTGTCGCCTCCCTCCAGGAGGAGGACGACCGAGCGGATCGGCTCCTCCCAGCCGGCCGACTCGGGGCAGTGGACGTTGTTGTTGCAGCTGCCAGAGTCGCCGAGGTTCTTCTCGCCGTATGCCTTCATGCCCCGGTAGCCATGGGTGACGGAACCGAGCCGCAGCAGGCCCGGGAAGGGCACATTCGCTGGCTCGTGGTACTCGAGGACCACGTTGTCGGAGTCGATGAGGGTCGTGGCGAAGACACCGGCTGGCTGGTTGTTGGCCTCGGTGAACGCGCCGAGGACGTGCTCCCGGTCGGGGGTGTAGAGGAAGAGGCGGGCGCCGGGCGGCAGCTGGTACTCGCTGAAGATCAGGTTCAGGGTCAGCGCTCCCGTAGACTCGACCGCCAGTCGCCACAGCCAGCTCCCGTCGACCAGCTGCTCCCACTCACCCGCGTCGTCCAGACCCAGGTCGACCTCGACCAGGGCGCCGAACCGCCAGGGGACGTCCTTGCGATGCGCGGATTTGTCGTCCTCGGAACGGTAGCTGGCGACATCCACGTAGGGCATCGTCTCGACGGGGACCCACGAGATCAGGGTGGCCTCGTTGGTTGGGTCGAAGCTGGGTGGGGTGCCGCCAGCGCTCGATTGGGCAAGTGCGCCCGGAGCGTGGAGGAGCAGCAGAGCACCCGTCAACAGGGGTACGGCTCGGTCGAACACGATGGCCTCCCGGCACCCTAGGTGCGCTGGCGAACGTAGATCAGCCGGTATCGGTCGGGGTCCGCAGCCATGCAATCCGTGCAGGCCTCGTCGTCCAGCGGGACCGGGAGCAGCCGCACCTCGAAGCCAATCTCCCGGTAGGTCTCCACGGCCTCGGACAGCCGTGGCTCGTCCGCCACGAAGCACCGCTCCCAGCCATCGGCGAGCATCTCCGCCTCGGTGGGCTGCCCCTCGACGCCATCACCAGGTTCAGAACAGGTCATCGAGGTCGTCCTCCTCTCGCACGCCCGGGGGCATCCCCCCGTGTACCTCCATGTAATGCGACAGCAGCTCGTTCTGCCGCTGGG
>JAFDJI010000596.1 GCA_019307545.1 Deltaproteobacteria bacterium
GTCCTCGGGCGTGCCCCACTCGCAGACGCGGAGGCGAAGCCCGCGGGGTCCGGTCTGGAGGTCCCATTCCTTCATCATTCGTCGTCCCAGGCGAGGCGCATCCCAGCCTTCAGGTGACCGGAGAGCTTGTGGGAGAGGCGGAGGCTCGCGCGGGAGGTGTTGAAGGGGTGGGTGTAGCAGCCGCCCATCACCACCCGTCCCCAGTCCGCGCGGCCCCGGTATTGCGTGGAGGTGTACTCGAATACGCCCCCGATGGCGCCGAAGAGCCCAGACACTCCGTGGGCGCCAAAGGCGTGCACCGGCAACGGCCTTTGGACCCCGGTCTCCGCAGAGACGGCGCAGCCCGGCTTCCAGTAGTCCCCCCATGGCCAACGGCGCCCATCGATGCCCCGGACGCCCTTCTCCCACTCCTCGGCGGAGGGCAGACGCGCGCCCACCCAGGCGGCATACCGGTCCGCATCCTCCGGCCAGACGTTGTAGACGGGCTGGTTCTCACGACGCCGTTGGAGCGTTCGGCCCACGCCCCAGTGCTGGAGGTAGTGGACGTCGATTCGGTCATCGGGGCATTGCTCCAGGAAGCGGGCCCAGTCGGCGTTGGTCACGGGCTCCCGCGCGATCCAGAACGGCCTGGTGAGGTGTTGGATGCGCAGGGGGCGCTCGTCACCGGCGTGGTCACCGCCGGCCACGAAGTTGCCGCGCGGCACCCGAACCCGCCCATCCTGGTGGCGGATAGGCATCGGTGGCACCCGACCCACCAACAGCGCCCGCATGGCCTCGCTGATGCGCAGACCCGAAAGCTCGTCCGGGTCGTGGCCCTGGTTCTCCGCGAGTCGCGGCGCGATGTGGCCGGCACAAAGGAACTCGTACAGGCTGCGGTGACCGAATCGGAGCCGGCCATCGAGGTCGGTGACGAGCAGAGCGCGCAGGCTCGGTGGGAGGTCGAGGCGGTGCACCCGGTCGGGTTCGAAACTGGCGCTCTCGGCGGTGTACCCGGACTCGCGGAAGGCCGACCACCCGAGGTCCTGCAGTGCCAGGATCGCATCATCGTGGCCCGGGCCCGAGTGCAGGGCATGGCGGGTCCAGGCGTCGAACAGCCCCCAGGCCTGGATCGGGCGCCCGGAGTCGATGTGGGGCAGGGCCGCGTGCACCACGTGGAGGAGCAGCGGAGAGGTGGAGAGCTGCTCCAGCCCCTCGACGCTCTCCAGGAGTCGGCTTCCGCCAGGCAGGGAACCGATCTCCCGTCGCACCACGTCGAGCGGGAGATCGTCGATGTGGAGAAGCTGGACGCCCCGCCGCTCGAGTACGTCCACCTGGTGGGGCTCGGGATCCCCCCCATCGGTGCGGAAGTGGCCGGGTCGCGAGGTGAGGAGCCAGCGGGGGCCGGCCAGGGCGACCAGGCGCTCGAAGGTCTCCGGGAAGTCGCGGGCCTCGGAAAACGCGACCTCGTCCAACCCGTCCAGCAGGAGAATCCGGCGTCCGGCCCGCGCCTCCTCGCACCGCGCCTCCCCCACCACGCGGTGCAGGCCGTCCTGGACGGTTTCCTGGCGCGCGACCACCCGCAGCGGCACCACGGTGCAGGGAAGAAGCGTCGGGTCCTCGCTCGCGGCGGCCGCCTCGCACAGGGTGGTCTTCCCGGACCCGAATCGACCGAGCAGCACCAACCCCGGCGGCCCTTCGCCGCGGAGGTGGCGGCGCACCAGCGCGTAGAGGTCACCCCGAGGCTCGGTCCGGACCTGGTCGCCGTCCAGGGTGAGTCGGGTCGCGGTCAGCGCCAGCATGCCTGAACGCTAGGGCTCGAAGCGGTACCCCGTACCGTGCACGGTGAGGATGTGCCGCGGCTGACTCGGGGTGTCCTCGATCTTCTTGCGAAGCTTGAGGATCTGGTTGTCCACCGTACGGGTGGTGAGCGCCGCCGTGTAGCCCCACACCTGCTCCAGCAGCTGGTCTCGGCTTACGTCGCGGCCCCGGTGGGTGATGAGGTAGGCGAGGGTGCCAGCTTCGTGCGTAGTGAGGTGTTTTTCTTCTCCGTCCTTCCAAAGCACCCGCCGACGCAGGTCCACCTTGACGTTCCCGAAGGCGAAGGAGTCGGGGGTCCGGGGCTCGGCGGAGCGCTCCCGCAGGCGTGCCTTCACCCGGGCGATGACCTCGCGGACCGAAAACGGCTTGGTGACGTAGTCGTCAGCGCCCATCTCCAGACCCATGACCCGGTCGATCTCGTCACTCCGGGCCGTCAGCATGATCACCGGCAGGTGTTGGTAGTCCTGCTTGAGCTTCCGCATCAACTGCAGCCCGTCCATCCCGGGGAGCATGATGTCGCAGATGACGAGGTCGGGCGTAACCTCCCCGATCGCCACCAGGCCGGCCTCGGCGGTCTCCACGTGGCGAACCTCGAACCGCTCGTGCTCCAGCGCGGCCAACAGGCCCTCGCCGATAGTCTTGTCGTCTTCGACGATCAGGATGTTTCCGTGGGCTTCCGTCACCGCTACCTCCACGAGAACGGCCTCATGTGGACCACTCGGACCCTATCGCACTTTGGGTGCTCACGCGCCCCCGCACGGTGGGGTAACCTCCCGTCATGCCCGAAGAAGACCTCCGCGCGTTCCAAAAACGCTTCTTCGACCCCGGTGATGGGGGTCTGCTGGCCGCGCTTTCGGTGGCACTGGGCCGGGTGGGCGTCGCCCGGCAGGCCCTCGGAGATTCGCAGGGCGCCCGGGAGGCCGCCGAGGCGTCCCTGCGGTGGATCGAGCACGTCGCCGCCGTGGATCCGGGCAACGTGAACTGGCAGGTGCAGTTGGCCACCGCGTGGAGTCGGCTGGGGGATGCGGCCCGGCTCCAAGGAGACCTGGCCGCGGCACGCACTGTGTGGGAGACGGCTCTCGCCCGTCGGCGCGGACTGGCCGCGGAGGATCCGGAGAACGCCCACTGGCAGCAGCTCTTGGCGGTGGTGGAAGATCTCGGTCTCCCGCTGAAGGACCGCTAATGCGAACATTGTGGCCGTCAGCTATCAGCCGTCAGCCAGCGAGCTTCTTGTGCAATCGGATTGGTCAGCAGTAATCGCCAAACGCTAATCGCCGATCGCTGATTGCCGATCGCTGCTAGAGCTTCCGCCTTGTCTCCTCCAGGATCCGCTCGATCTCCTCGACGGTCATCGCCGCGATCTCGTCATCGACCTCGGGGACCTCTGGGCCCTCCAGCCCCTGCACCTCGGCAAGGGCGTCGGCCAGCGCCTTGTCCTGGGCGGGGGACGGGGGAGGGGGCTTCGACTGCTGGGCCGTCCCCCCCCCGGCACGCGCCAGTAGATCGGCTCGCTC
>JAFDJI010000597.1 GCA_019307545.1 Deltaproteobacteria bacterium
GCCGAGAGCGGCGCGGTGTTGGCGCCGGGAGGACAGGAGGCCCCCGCGACCGGCACGGCCTCGTAGGAGATGACCTCCACGGCCGCCTTGTAGAAGTAATATTCGGTGCCGTCATCCGCGATGAGCCCGCCGCCCATCCAGCACTCGCCGTTGCTGTGGAGGTCACCACTCACCTTTCCCTGGGTGCCGATATGCCGCGCCGCATCGGCGTGGTACGCATCTTCAGAGTGGATCGCGAGGATCTTGACCCGGGTGCCCTCGGAAAGGGTCGCGGTGTTCGCCCCCGGGGGACAGCTGTCCGCCAAGGCCCCGCCGGACACGATCTCCACCGCAGCCTGGTAGAAGTAGTTGCTGCTGCCATCGTCCGCGTAGAACTGCCCGGAGAACCAGCACGGCTCGCCCATCTTGGACCAGGTACCGTCCACCCGCCCCACCTTGCCCACGATGCTATGCCGGGTCCCGTAGTACGCGTCCTCCGGGGAGACGCCAAGGATTCGCACGCGCGTGCCGCCGTAGATCTCGGTCCCGGAAAAGGCACCGGACGGACAGCCCCCGCCGCCCCCGATCACCTCTACCGCCACCTGGTAGAAGTAGTAGCTGCTGCCGTCATCGCCGTAGAACTGGCCGCCGTACCAGCACTCTCCCGACGCGCCGGTGGGATCCATCCGGTCCACCTTGCCGATCTTGCCCACGATCTCGGCGCGTTGTGGGTGGTAGGCGTCCGACTCGGAGACCGCCACCACGCGCACCTTGGTCTCTGCGGGGAGCACCCCGCTGGTGTAGGCGCCGCTGGGGCACCCCTGTGCGTGGGCGATGGGGACGGCGGCGGTCAGGAGCAGCAGCGAGAGCGCGAGACCGGCAAACAGGATCTGGATGATTCGGACCACGTTCGTCTCCAGAGTGGGGGGCGCGGACGCCATTATCAACACATGCCCGAGGGGTAACAATTCCTGGGGTTCTGGGACATCAGTTCTCCACGACGACGAAAGGTTCCAGACTGGTAGCCCGCACCACCCCCACCACCCCGTCGACCTCCAGGTAGGTGCCTCGCGCCAGCAATACGAGGTCGGACCCCAAGATGACCAGTTCCCCGTCGGTCTCCAGGTCGGCACCGTCGGGTAGCGCGAAGGTGGTGGGGGCATCCGGCTCGCGGAGCAGCACCAGGTCGGTGGTGGCACTGCTTTCGACGGTCCAGGCGGCGACCCCCTCGCCCAGGTCCACGGGGGTGACCGTCAGGGGCCCGTCCAACCCTCCGTCCCCGACCCGGTAGGGGGCGAGGATAGCGAGGAACTCCGGCGCGACCTCGGTGACCACCCCGTCGATCACCGCGTGGTGGTTCACCTCCCGGTTCAGCTCGAACTGGTGCACGTGGGGTGCGCTCAGCTCCACGAGGCCCGGCTCCTCCACCACCATCCCGGATGCGGTGCTCGCCAGGTGGACGTCCACCCCCGCCGCGGTGCGCTCCCAGGTCGCCCCATCGGGGTTCAGGGTGAAGGAGCCGCCGGAGCCGTGGCCCGCGTATCCACCGAGACGCCAGCTGTACTCGCGCGACGCGGAGACCGTCGTGGAGAGCCGGTCCGCGACCACGAAGTACCGATCTCGCACCATGGCCACAGAGCGCTCGAAATCGACCTCCTGGTAGCGCTGGTGCGCCTCGGCGTAGTCGATCCGGTCGCCGTCCCAGGTGTTGCGCAACAGGGCGTCCTCGTCCCCGAAGTCGAAGAGGAGGCCGTGGTGCGGGGCGCCACGCCCATTCACCAGCACCACGTTGTGGGCGTGGGCTTGGGAGTTGATGGTCAGGGTGAGTTCCTGCGGCTTGTAGTAACCGGGGTCCACCAGCAGGTACTCGCCATAGGCCGCCATGGAGAAGGACATCCCGTCCACGTGGTCGTGCAGGGTCTTGCGCGCCGCCCCCTGCTCCGCTACCAGCATCAGCCACCGCGCGTCGGCGTCCCACCCCGAACGGAACACCGCATTGCCCGCTTCCGGCAGGAAGCGGGTGGTGAAGGTCGGTTCGGCGGGGTCCACCTCTGGATCCACGTACACCAGGTGCCACGGGAGGAGGTCCAGGTTGCCGGTCATCACCCGTGGCCGGTCGACGTTGGTCTCCCAACTCCAGCGGTGCTGGGGCACACCGGCGAAGGAGGTGAGCAGCGCCGCTCCGTTCAGCGGGTTGAAGTAGGCGTCCCCCAGGGGCGGGCAGTTGCCGGAGGGCAGGCGAATCGCGATCCACCAGTCCACGGTGCTCGGGAACAGGTCGCCGTGGAGCGGATTGTCGAAGGTGAAGGCCTCTCCCTCCACACAACCGTGTCCCGTCCAAGGGTCGACATCCTGCCGATTCCGGCAGTCGCGTACGAACGCCCGATCCGGCTCCACCGCGTTGTCCATCGCGATGAAGAACGCGATCGCCGGGCCGAAGGCGAAGGAGTAGTAGAAGGGCCCCTCGGAGATCCCGCCGTCCGGCTGCACGTAGCGCCCGTCCGGCCCCCACAGGTAGTCCAGCTCGGACACCGCCCAGTCCGCCTGCTCCTTGGCGCGGGGGTTGTCGGGAAAGGCGATGGCCACGTACCCGATCGCCGACGCGGTGCGAATGGGGTGGTTGTTCTGCGAAAAGCCCAGGGTGGCCTGACGCGCGAAGTCGTCTTCCACGTACTGTATGAAGAAGGCGTCGTTGATGGCGGTGATCTTCTCGATCGCCGCCTCCGCGGCCTCTTCGTCGAAGTAGGGCGTCCCCCTCAGGAGGTCGACCGCGTTGGTGTACCCGATGAGCGAGTGTGGCATGCGGATGTTGATGTCCCACACCCCATGCGTCTCGTAGTGGGTCTCCATCCGCTCCAGGAGGTCCACTGCCTTCGCCGCATGGACCTCGTCGTCGAGCAGCCAGGCGAGCATGGCGGCATCCTGGGCGGTCTCCGCGTTCCGACCCGCGATGCTCGAGCTCCACACCTCGGGGTCCGGGTTCTCCTCCCACGGTCGGGCGGCACGCTCCTCGAGGGCGGCGAGGGCGGTGGCCCAGGGCTCCTGGTCGAGTCGGCCGAGGATCTCCTGCTTGCGGTCGGGGGTCACCACCAGGGTGGGGTGGACCACCAACTCCTCCTCCACTGGGGCGTTGCAGGCCGTCAACATCCAGAGTGCCAGCGCCGCGCTCGTCACGGTGTCCGCTCCATTCCGTCCACCTCGGCCAGCAGCATCACCACCGCGCCGACCCCGAGCATGAGGTCGTCGCGCTGCCCCACGCTCACGTAGTAGTCGTAATCGCCGGGCACCGTACCAAAGGAGGTCCCCTCCACCTCCAACCGCCCATCGCTCTTGCGGTCGATGCGCCCGTCGACTCCGTCGACCGCGCGGTCCAGGACGGGTCCGACGGATGCTGCATCCAGCGCTCCCGAGCGCAGGCCGCGGGACAAGGCGTACCCGATGAGGGCGGAGCCCGAAGTCTCGGTGTAGTTCGCGGGATCGTCGCCGTAGGGCTCGTTGAGGACCGTGTGCCACAGCCCGTCGTCAGCCTCCTGGAGGGCGGCGACCGCGGCCACGTGGGCCCGGAACAGGGGAAGCACGTCGGTAGCGACGGGGTCGTCGAGCCCGGTGGCCACGAGCATCTCGGCCGCGGAGATCAACACCCAGGCGTTGCCGCGGGCCCAGAACACCGCGTCGGCGGGGATATTGGCATCGGTGACGTCGTCGTAGGCGTGCCAGTACAGGTCC
The DNA here is from genome assembly GCA_019307545.1 of Deltaproteobacteria bacterium. Classification (GTDB taxonomy): domain Bacteria; phylum Myxococcota_A; class UBA796; order UBA796; genus JAFDJI01. The sequence goes on from JAFDJI010000597.1 coordinate 3,706, forward strand.
GCGTCCGGGTCGCGACACAGCTCCGAGAACAGCAGGTACTGGGTGACGAAGGACTCCAGGTAGGCCCGGTCGCCGGTGCGGACGTACTGCTGGACCAGGAAGACCCCGATCATGAACTGCGAATCGATCCACACCTGCCCCGGGAAGCCCAGAAAGCTGTCCTCGGTCCAGTGCTCGATGGCCCCCTCGTCGGTCCGGGGCGCGGTGGCGACGTAGGCATCCGCGGCCTCGGTGATCACGGTGAAGTCCGCGCTCGGGTCCTCCACCATCAGGGTCGCTGCGATCACCGCGGGCGACATGGCGTCCGAGGAGTCGAAGTAGAGCCCGCCGTTCGCCAGGCCGGTCATCCAGGCGCGGTAGTAGTCCTGCCAGGGCCGGTCCCCACTGGCGGCGTGGAGCCGGTGGACCCCATAGCCCCACACGGTGGGGATCCAGTTGGGGGCGAGGTCGCGCACCGGCCACCACTCGACCCCCTGCGCGGCGAGGTCCTCGGCCACCGGCAAGGTCTCGTGGACCGCCGGAGGCTCCGAGCACGCGAGCGCCAGCAC
>JAFDJI010000598.1 GCA_019307545.1 Deltaproteobacteria bacterium
CCAGGGTGAGCGCGTCCGTCCGCGAAAGCCCGGCGGCGTCGATCCCCTCGGCCCGCTCCAGGAACCCCCGGGCAGCGGCGCGGCCCTCCTCCACACCCGCCTGCGACCAGTCGCCAAGCTGGTCGTCGTAGCGGGTATCTCCCAATGCGGTGGCCCACAGGGGCGACCGAGACATCCGGTACTCCCAGTGGTCGTGCAGCAGCAGGCGGAGGGCGGGATCCTCGACCCCGGCGACGGCAGCGGCGTTCAGCTCGGGCACGGCTTGCTCCACGGGCTCGGCGGCAGTGGGAGCCTCCTCCGGCTCGGCGGCGACCACCGGCGGCCTCTTGGGACCGCAGCCAGCGACGAGCAGGGCGATCAGACCGGCGATGGGCAGGGACATCGGCACTCCCATGGCGGCCGGGCCATAACCCGTGCCACCGCCGGGCGAGGTCACCCCACCAGGAGCCAGGCCCCCATGGCGCCGAGCGCGGCCAGGACCCCACCGCTGCACCCGAGGGCGAACAGGGGCACTGCCAGCGCCAGGACCCACAACAGGACCGAAGGGCCCTCCGGCGCGACGGGCTGGACATGGCCCGCCTCGATGGCGGCCTCGCGCACCGCCCCCCGCTCCAGGACCCGGGCCACGCGGTCCGGATCGTGAGGTCGCTCTGCGGGGTCCTTCCGCAGCAGGTTGGCAATGAGCTTGTCCAACCAGATCGGGCAGTACTGCGCGGCGTTGTCCGCAGCCCGCGGGGCTGCCTGGTGGACGTGCTTCTCCATCACCTCGCGCGGGTTGCCGGTGAAGGGGGGCTTGCCGACGACCATCTCGTACAGGACGACCCCGAGGGCGTACAGGTCGGCGTGGTAGTCCGCGACCCGGTTCTGGATGTACTCGGGCGCCATGTACAGCGGCGTCCCCACCCGGGCCCCGCCCTCCGTCCTGTCTTCGGGGCGGGTGTCCTCCATCTGTGCGAGACCGAAGTCGAACACCTTCACCCAATCCCTGGGGCCATATTGCGTGCTGAGAAAGATGTTCTCCGGCTTGAGGTCCCGATGGACGACACCTTCCCGGCGTGCCGCCGCCAACGCACTGGCGATCTGGGCGCCGATCCGCGCAGCGCGCGTTGCGGAAAACGGCGCCTCGTCGACCATCACGTCTGCCAGGGTGCGCCCGCTGAGCAGCTCCATCACCAGGAACAGCCCTCCATCCTGGGTATGGCCGAAGTCATAGATGCGCACGGTATTTGGGTGCTCGATGCGCGCGGTGGCCTGCATCTCCCGGTAGAACCGCTTCACCACGTCGTCCTCGGCCCCGAGGTGCTCGTGCAGGAGCTTCACCGCGACCCGCCGCCCCATTCCCCGCTGTAGCGCCCGGTAGACGGCACCCATGGCGCCCGTGGCGATCAACTCGCGCAGCTCGTAGCGGCCGTCCAGCAACCGACCGACCAGAGACTCCTCGGTGATGGGATCGTCGAGGCCGGGACTGGTCGATTCTTCTGGGGTTTCGGACATCGCACGGAGTATAGGGTCTGGATTCCGCGAATCCCACCCTCGTTTTCAAGCCGATCGTCCGGCTCACCCGCTCAGCGAAATCGTGCTAGGCAGGCCACCATGAAACCACAGACCTTCATCGGCATTCTCATCTTCATCCTCCTCGGTGTGGTGTACTTCAGCGGCACCATCGCGGTGTTCCTCACCGACTGGAGGTGGTTCCACGCGATCGGATACACCTCGGTGTTCCAGACCACCGTGCTGGCCCGGATCGGACTGGGGGCGGTGCTGGCACTCGTGGCCTTCGCGCTGCTCCAGGGCAACGCGGTGTGGGCTCTGCGCCACACCCAAGGCCAGCGCCTGCGCCTCTCCGACGAGTTGGCCAACTCGCCGATCGGTCGGTTCCTCCGCAACACCTCGGCCCTCAAGCTCGCCACCGTGGGCAGCGCGGTGGTGGCCCTACTGATCGGGCTCGGCGGGTCGGCTTTCTGGAAAGACTTCCTCCTGTTCATGCACGGGGGGTCCTTCGGGTTCAACGACCCGGTCCTCACCCACGATGCCTCCTTCTACGTGTTCGTCCTCCCGATGCTGCGGTTCGCTCGCAGCACCCTGCTGGCGGTGGTGGTGCTGTCGGCCATCGTGTCCGCGGCGGTCTACGCCACCCGGGGGGCGGTGCGCCTGGAGTTGGCGGAGTTCAAGGGACAGGTCACCGCCCAGGGTCTGGAGATCGCTCCAGACGCGCGACGGCACCTCGCCGTGCTGTTGGGTGCTTGGATTGCGCTCATGGCCGCGGGCTCCCTGTTGCAGCGGTACATCCTCCTCTACGACCAGAGCGGGTTGATCTCCGGTCCCGGCCGCGCAGACGTGGTGCTGGCCATGCCCCTGTTGCTGGTCCAGGCCGTAGTCACCCTCATCGCCGCCATCCTGGTCCTGGTCGGAGTCGGCCGGGGAGCGATGCGGTTGTGGATCAGTGGCGCGGTGCTGCTCGTGCTGGCAGCGGTGGCTTCGGCCATCCTCCCCACGGCATATCAGCGCCTCCTGGTCCTCCCGAACGAGCTTGCCCTGGAGCGCCCCTACATCGAGAACCACATCGCCGGCACCCGGTATGCATTCGCGCTCGACGACATCCAGGAGCGCAAGCTCTCTGGTGAAGACCTCCTCACCTGGAACGACATCGAAGAGAACGAGCTGACGATCAAGAACATCCGGCTGTGGGATCACGGGCCGTTGCTCGACACCTTCAGCCAGGTGCAGGAGATCCGCACCTACTACAACTTCCCCGCGGTGGACAACGACCGGTACATGGTGGATGGCGAGCTGCGCCAAACCATGCTCTCACCACGCGAGTTGGAATCGTCCAGCCTCCCGGCCCGGGCTCGCACCTGGGTGAACGAGGCCATGGTGTACACCCACGGCTACGGAGTGGCGCTCGGGCCGGTGAACCAGATCACCCCCGAAGGACTTCCCGAGTTGTGGATCAAGGACCTGCCGCCCCAGGTCCAGTTCCCCGACGACCTGCGCATCGACCAGCCGGCCATCTACTACGGCGAGTCCATGCACGAGGAGGTGTTCGTCAACACCGACAACGACGAGTTCGACTACCCGAGCGGCGAGCAGAACGCGTACACCAAGTACGCCGGCGGCGGCGGGGCCCCGGTGGGGAACATGCTCTGGCGGACCCTGTGGTCCATCCGCCTCTCCAACTCGAAGGTACTGCTGACCTCCGACATCAACCCGGACAGCCGGGTGATGCTCTTCCGCGACGTGATGGACCGGGCGGAGCGCATCGCGCCCTTCCTCCACATCGACCACGACCCCTACCTGGTCATCGCGGACG
>JAFDJI010000599.1 GCA_019307545.1 Deltaproteobacteria bacterium
CCCCCTTGGGTCGCCACCGCGCGCATCGCGTCGAAGTGGGGCAGCCCCGTGCCCGGCATACCTGGAGGGGGCTGGTGCAGCGACAGCCAGGTGAGGGGCTCCCGCATCCCCTCGAGATCGGCAAAGACGAGGGCGTCGCGCGCCTTTGTGGCCCGTGTGAAGTGCACGCCCATGTGTTCCTCGACCTCCTCCGAATCGTACGCAGGCACCACCTCTTCAGGCGTCGCTACCGGGTCGGGCGTACCGCGACAGGCCAACAAGACCATCAACAAGGGAACCGAGCGCAGGCCACACCTCCTCGAGCGAAAACCTGGGTTCAGTGTAGCCATACCTCGGCAGACGGGTCGGCGAAAGCGCCCAGGAACAGCTTCATGGTCACCGCCACCGTCAAATCCACCTCTCCCATGCCCTCGGTCTCCACCGGCACATCAGCCTCAAGCACCACCGCTCCCCCATCCACCTCGAGGCGCGCCCTCCCGTCGTCCTGGCGATGGTAGAGGTACTGTTTCCCGTCCACCCGCCACCGAATCGACCGCCGGTCCGCGGACACCAGGAACCCGTTCCGATCCACCAGTCCCTCGAAGGAGGCCTCGGAGAGGAACAGGTTGGGCTTGACGAGGTAGGGGCCGCCGTCCTCGGGGCACCAGACGTCGCAGTGCCCACAGTAGTTGCAGGCCTCCGCGGTGGTGCCGATCTGGTGCTTCTGGGCCACCACCAGGGTCTCCCCTTCGGACAGGGTGAAATCGCCCCCGCTCCAGGAAACCCGCCCGGGTCGGTACTCGCCCCGGGGCAGGACCACCGAGAAGTTGGCGAGGTTGGGGCACACCGGGATGCACTTGTCGCAGGTGAGGCAGTCCAGGAGCGCCAGCTGGGAGCCCACCTTCCTGGGGGGCTTCACGTTGGAGGTGCGGTGGTAGTGCTGATCGTCTTCCACGCCCGAGGCGAGATCGGACAGGCTCCTCGCTTCGTTCGACGCACGGTACGCGCCGAGGCTCGCGGCCCCCGCCTTCGCCATGGCCTTCTCCAGCGCGACCACGTAGCGGCTCATCCGCGCGTACCCGCGTGCCTTGAGCAGGTCGGTGGAGGCGGTGACCGGGCCGATCCCCGCGGCGACCACCGGGACGATGTTCTTGCCGTCGATCCCCGCAGAGAAGGTGATCGGGACCTCGGGCCAGACCTCCCGGAACTGCGCGGCAATGGTGAGTGCAATGGCGTGCAGGGGGGGTCCGCTCAGGTACGTCTTCTCCTCTTCGAAGGGCGTCTCGGGGCTGGTGCACACCAGGTTGTTGGTGAACTTCACCCCGAAGCCGAGGCCTCGCTCCCTCGCCACCGCCTTCACCCGGGGCACCAGGTCCATGAGTTGGCCCCACTGCAGGTCCTCGTCGAAGTCCTCGCGGTGGATCTGGATGAAGCCGTAGCCCATGTGGTCCAGCAGGGCGCGGACCCGGTCGTAGCCGAGCAGGGTGGGGTTGAGCTTGATGACGGTGTGCCAGCCCCAGTCCAGGGTCTGGCGCGCGATGGCCTCGATCTCGTCCGCAGGGCACCCATGGAAGGTGGACAGGGTCACGCTGTCGCTGACCCGGGCGGGGCACGGCACGTCGGCCCACTTGCGCAGGGATGGCGGCAGCTCGGCCCGGAGCCCGTCCAGCAACCCGCCCGCGTCCCGCATGGTGTCCAGGAAGCCCCGCACCTTGTCGCTGCGGATGCCGGCGAGGTCGTAGCCCAGGCTGATGTCGAAGGCGCAGTCGGGCCCGGACCACAGCGCCGGACCGTGCTCCGAGGCGAGCATGTGGACCAGGAACCAGCCCTTGGCGTACTCGGTGGCCGACTGGGCGACCCGCAGCTCCTGGGACCACTCCACGTTGTAGCCCACGTGGGGGACGTTGATGCAGGGCCGCGAGATCTCCAACTCGTCGAGGACCTGGACCGTCTTCAGCTCCAGGAACCGGCCCCCGGCCAGCCAGGAGATCAGCAGGTTCTGGGCGAGCTGGGTGTGAGGGCCCGAGGCGGGACCGACCGGGGTGGCCAACCGGCGGCCATGGTGCACCAGGGAGGTGTCGCACCCCGCGTCGGGGACCCACCAGGAGCGCCGGGGCAACGTGTACACCGGGTCCCCGCCTGCCGCCAGCTCGCGGTCGAGGCGGTGGACCAGGGTGGTGAAGGGGATGGGGTACAGGTCAGGTTGCTTCACTCAACCTCATGTATCGGGGCCAGTGCGCTCCACGCCAGTAAGGAGTACCGCAACCCGCTCGTCCGGCCGGATCCGACCGGTCCGCCTCAGCTCCACCAGCCCGGCGAGGCCGGATGTCCCGGTCGCACTCGCCGGGATCTCGGCGATCACCCGGGCGAGCCGGTGGGCGTGGGCCAGGGTCTCCTCGGAGACCACTACCGCTTCTCCCGAGGTGGCGAGCATTCCCGCCACCACCCGGTGCCAGTCGTAGGTCTCGTCGTCGAGGATCCCGTGGGCGATGCTCTTCGGCTCGGTCTCCCAGGGCCACATGTACTCGGAGCGATGGGACGCGGCATGTCGTAGCGCCTCTTCTGCCCCGTGTTCCGCGGCCCGGACCCGGACCCGTTCAAAGGCCCGCGCCAGGGGATATCCGCCGCTGGTCTGCACGGTGTGGATGGCGGGCATGTGGGGTAGGACGCCGAGCGCCACCATCTGCTCGAAGGCGCGCACGCAGGCGCTGGCCAGTGCTCCTCCCCCCACCTGCACCACCAGGTGGTCGAGCACCACGCCTTCCCGACGGAGCACCGCACCCATCTCCCATCCCAGGGTCTGGCCTCCCTCCAGGGTCAGCCCATTGGCGGGACCCTGGACGCAGAAGGGCAGCGCGCCGGCCGCCACGTCCTCCTCGAACCGAAGAAAGGCGGGGTCACCCGACTCGCCCCGGACCCGTTCGCACTCCCGGATGTCCGCGCCCAGCGCGTCCAGCTTGGTGACCACCACCGGGTCTGCGGAGGTCGGAATGAACACCCGAAGGGGCCGCTCGGCGGCGCGGGCCACCACTGCGGCCGCCAGGGCGGCGTTGCCACAGCTGGCGATGGCGAGGCGGGGCGCCGTCCCCCAACCCAGCGCCTCCACCACTTCCAGGTGGAGCAAGATACCCATCAAGTGGCGCGCCTTGTGCGACCCGCCCACGTTCGCGGTGTCGTCCTTCACCCATACCGCCCCGTCCTGAAACCCGAGCGATGCCCCGAGCGCCGGGAGGGGACCGAAGGGCGTGGCACGGAACCCGGTCCAGTCCACCTCGGCGACGGCGGCGTCCAGGCGCTCCACCAGGGCCACGAAGCCCT
>JAFDJI010000106.1 GCA_019307545.1 Deltaproteobacteria bacterium
GCGCCACCTCTCGAGTTTCGCAACGTAGCGCTGCGAAAACCCCCAGGTGGGTGCCACTCCGCGCCCGCGGGCGCGGGCACCGGCTTCGCATGGGCGCTTCGCGCACAGGGCAGCCTACGGGAAGTGCAGCCCCACGAGGGTCGTCACCCCAACGCTACCCGGGAAGTAGGTCCAGCCCAGCTGGTCCTCGGGTCGCTCGGCGCGGCCCTGGTAGAAGTCCACCCGCGCGGCGAGCGACCCGCGCAGCTCAGCGACCACCCGGACGCGCTCGTTCCCCACGCTCAGACCCAGGCCGCCGAACCCGTGCAGGGAGGGGTTGAGGTGGGCGGGCCACCAGGTCGAGGAGAACACCGTGAGCTGACCGCCGATCCCGGCGATGCCGTACCCCAGGACGATCGGCAGGTCCCTGCGGTGTGCATCCATCCGGATCTCCTGCCGGGTCCCGATGTCCAGCCGCCCCTCCCAGACCGTCGCGGTGAAGGGCTCGGGCTCCATGAACCATTGCGCAGACCACCCGTACAGCCCCGCGTCGAGGACCAGGGTCCCGTGCCGCCCGAGCTCCTTTGTTCCGAGCTGCGCCCCGACCCCGCCGTTGAAGCGGAAGGTGTCTGCGGCCAGCCGGGTGCGGGTGGGGGTGGAGGTCCCGAGCGGGGTGCTCTCGGTGAAGACGACAACTGGAGGCGTTCGCACCGCGTAGTCCACGTGCACCATCACGTCCGAGCCCCCCGCGACGGCGACTCCCGCGATCAGGAGCGACCACATCACTGCCTCCGACGCAGGAGGAACAGCAGCACGAGGAAGGTGGCGCCGCTGAACACGGGAGGCATCGCCGAGGCACAGCTCACCGGCGGCCGGGCCTCGTCGTCCCAGGCGTCACCGCACTCGCCCGGGTCGTCGGCGTAGCCCTCGCCACAGAGTGGAAACAAGAACTCCAGCTCCCGCTTGTACTCGACGAACCGCATCTGGCCGTTCTCGGTGGGGCCCTTGAAGTAGAAGACCAGGTCCTGGTCCACCTGCCCGGGTTGGTAGCGCATGTGGATCCGGGTGAAGTGTCCGGACGCGGCGTTCAAACCAAGCTCGGTCGGCTGGATGAGCACCGGGGTGTCGTCCTCGACCACGCAGGGGTCACACTTCTGGCCGTTCACCGTGCCCCACACCTCGTCGTAGGTCGGTGGGGGCTGGTACCAGCTGTACTCGACCAGCCAGCCGGCCCGGTCCTCGTGCGCCAGCGCCTCCTCGAGCACCGCGTCGTAGTAGTCGCCGAAGGAACGGGTGCTGTCGCTGGGCCACATGCACTCGTCCTCGACCTCGAGTCGGGGGTAGTTCGCGATTCCCACCTCGCCGGAGGCGTCGTCGCCCATCACGTAGAGGAGCAGGTCCTGAACCCCGGTCGAGGAGATGGTCCCCATCCGGATCGGCAGGCTGAAGACCTCGGAGGTGTAGGTGAAACGGAGGGGAGAGAGCCAGGCCTTGCCCTCGGGCAGGGCGTCCAGCATGATCCGCGCCGCGAGGAAGTAGGTCCCCGCGTCGATGTAGTACTGGAAGACCTCCTCACCGCCCTCGGGCAGTGCATACCCGTGCTCATCGAGCCACTGGATCAGCCCACCGGCGCCGGTCGCGGAGAGGATGGCGATGTCGTACTCGGAGACCTGGAACTGGGCCTCCACGGTGACCCCCGTTGCGTCCCCGTCGGCATACGCCCCCAAGTCACTCTCCCCGCACCCCACCAGGAGCCCGCATCCCGTCGCCATCGGCCAGTGCCGCTCGGTGAGGGCCTCTCGACAGGCGTAGCCCACCGTGCGCGGGCTGGAGTAGGTGTCGGTACGACGGAAGATGTCCTCGTCGACCGTCCACACCTGGGATGCGTCGACGATCTCCGGGACCGGGATGATCAGGGCGAACTCGTCCAGGTCACCCTCGTAGTCGTTGGCCAGGGTGAGGGTGGTGATGTTGCCGGAGCGCGCCAGCATGATCTGGCTGCTGTGGTTGTACAGCTCGGCACCGGCGGCGCCGACATAGGCGCCGCAGAAGGAGTGGGCAGTTGTGGGGGACAGGAGGGCGGCCACCAAGGCGGCCCACACCAGGCCAACGTGTGTCGTCTTCATGGCGGAAGTCTCCGCCGTGCCCCACAACCAACCAGCCTAGCGCCGCGATTCGCGATGCGCAGCAGAAATCGCCGCTAGCTGGTGGCGTCTTCTCCGCACGCCTGGTCGAGCAGCTCGGCGATGTCGAGCCGCTTGTAGTCGTCTTCCTTTTCCTGGTCCTTGAGCCCGTCGGTCACCATCGTCATGCAGAAGGGGCAGGCGGTGGCGATGGTGTCGGCACCGGTCTTCATGAGCTGCTTGGTGCGGCGCACATTCATGCGGTTCTCGTTCTGCTCCTCCATGAACATCTGGGTGCCGCCAGCACCACAGCACAGGCCGTGGTTGCGGTTCGCCTCGTCCACTTCGACCAGATCGATGCCGGCGATGCGCTTGAGGACCTCGCGCGGCTCGTCGTAGATGTCGTTGTAGCGGCCCAGGTAGCAGGAGTCGTGGAACACGACCTTTTCCTTGATCTGGCGCTTGGGGGCGAGCTTGCCCTGCTTCACCAGGTCGAGGAGGTAGGTGGTGTGGTGCACCACGTCGTACTTGCCGCCGAAGGCCGGGTACTCGTGCTTCAGGGTGTTGAAGCAGTGCGGGCAGGCGGTGAGGATGGTCTTCACGCCGCCCTGCTCCTGGTAGCCGTTCAGCGTCGCGACGTTCATCTCCGCCATGGCTGCGAACAGGAACTCGTTGCCCGCGCGTCGCGCCGGGTCGCCGGTGCAGGTCTCCTCCTCACCGAGGATCACGAAGTCGACCCCGGCCTGCTTGAGCAGCCGCGCGACGGCCTGGGCGACCTTCTTGGACCGGTCGTCGTAGGCCGCGGCACAGCCGACCCAGAACAGCACCGGCGCGTCGGGCTTCTCCGCCGCGGTCGTGATCTCGAGCCCTTCGGCCCAATTCGCGCGATCGGCCTGGGCCACGTTCCAGGGATTCCCCTGGACCTCCATGCCGGTGAAGGGCATCTCGAGCTCCTTGGGGAACTCGCCCTGGAGAAGGACCAGGTTGCGGCGCATGCCGACGATCTTGTCCACGTAGCTGATCATCACCGGGCACTGCTCCTCGCAGGCGCGGCAGGTGGTGCAGCCCCAGATGACGTCCGGGTCGATGACGGTGGGGATGAGTCCGCCCATCATCTCGTCTTCGGCCTCTTCGGCCCCGTTGTCGCCCGCCTCGGCCGTGGCGCCATTTGCGCCCCGGAACTCCGCGGCACGTTCGTACAGGTTGTTGCGCAGGTCGATGGTCAGGTGCTTCGGGCTCAGGACCTTGTCGGTGCGGTAGGCGGGGCAGTTGTCCGAGCACCGCCCGCACTCGGTGCAGGTGTAGAAGTCGAGCAAGGCCTTCCAGCTGAAGTCCTCGAGCTTCCCGATGCCGATGGGCTCTGCAGTGTCGGGCTCGTCGAAGGCCTTCTCCACCTTCTCCCCGATCTCCTCGGCGTCCTTTCCGATCAGGGCCAGGGCCCCGGGGGTGGAGAGATCGCGGAGGTAGACGTTAGGGATCACCGTGAGGACGTGGAAGTGCTTGGTGTAGGGGAGGATGTTCAGGAACACCATGATCAGGGTGGTGTGGGTCCAGAAGCCGACGTGGGCGAGTACGACCAGCACCGTGGGGCTGACGTTCTGGAGCAGCATCGCCATCATCGACCCGGCGAAGCCCGGGAAGAAGTGCCAACGCACCGCCTCGACCTCGGCGAGCGCGGCTCCATAGGGGGCGGTGATGTGGCTCACCTGGGTGCAGAGCGCAGACCCGCCGTCGGCGCAGGCGGTGGCGGTGTGTTGGAGGTACAGCACCTCGGCAGCGCCGTCGTAGAGCACGTCGGAGACCATCAGCACGATGATGATCCCCAGGATGGCGATGGCCTCGTTGGACTTCGTCATCCGGGTCTGCTTGGACAGCAGCCGCAGATAGAGGAACACCACGCACCCGAGCGTCACCAGGACGACCACGATGTCCTTGGCGAACGTGTACAGATCGCCGAGTGGCAACGCACCGAAGAGGGGGTCCGGCCCGAGGACGAAGAGGTTGAACTCGGGGAAGAACCCGCGACCCCACAAGGTGAGTGCCCGAAGCAGCAGCACCATGAAGCCGAAGAAGATCGCCATGTGCGCGTACCCGGCGGCCGGGTATTTGGGCATCTTCCACTGCGCGAAGGCGTACTTGAACAGTCCCTTCACCCGCTCGCCGACCTGGTCAAAGCGGTTCTCGGGCTGGCCCACCATCAGCAACTTCCACCGGCGGACCGCGCTCACACCAAAGATCGCACTGAGGATGACCAGCATCGCCAGCATCGCGAAGGGCTGCATTTCGACCTCCGAAGCCCTGATGGGCGGGCAAATCGAGGGGCGGCCCTTTATGGGCTGGACGGGGGCCCGTCAATCGGTGGGACGGCCCCCCCGGCCTACAGGCGTTTCAGCTCGGTCTCAATCTCCACCGCGATTCGATCCTGGAGCTTGAGCAACCCCATCATGGCGGTGAAGGGTTTGATCCCGTAGTCGCTCTGCATCAGCTCGTGGCGCAGCGAGGCACGGAATCGCCCGTCCTCCACCGAGACCAGCTCGAAGGGAAGCGCCACCGTCCGGCGACGGTTCCCGACAAGCGACAGCTCGCCCTGTGCGACGGGTCGATCTCCTTCGGCGGCCAAGCGCCCCTTGAACCGCGCCTTGGCGACGTTGCGCCGCTTGAGGATCTTGGTGCGCATGAGGCGCTCGGCTTCGGCTCTGTCCTTCGGGTTGAGGAGTTGTTCGATCACCCGCAGGTTCCAGAGGTCGACGGTGGCCTCGACGGTGGTGCCGTCGTCGGTGATCTCCACGCTCCCGTCGATCAGGTCGTTGTGAAGCTCCAGGTCGTGCGCGAACCGGGACATGAGGTTGGGGGCCTTGAAGATGAAGACCTTCACGAGGGTCTTGTCGCGGTCGAAGGCGTATCGGCCCAGCGCTGGCCACTCCATGGGTACCTCCAGGACCGGCCTGTATAACTGGCGGCCCGGCGCCAAGGCAGCCAACTGCTCTCCACTTGGGTGGCTTCTCCGCCCTCGGGGGCCGCCGGACCAGCAGTGGGCGTGTTCGTCGTCCTCGGCATCACCTCGCCGTCAGTGGGCGTGCTCGCCGTCCTTGGCGTCGTCGCTGGCGTCTGCGAGCACCAGGTCCATGCCGCACACCCCGCAGGAATCGGGCTTGTCGCTGGTTTCCTCCGGGTGCATGGGACAGGCGTAGACCTGGGCGTCGCCGGCGTCGGCGTGAGTGGCCGCCTCCTGGGTGGGGGTGGTTGCCGCGGGTTCGGTGGTGTCGGTGCCACCGCAGGCGACGAGGGTGGTCAGGGCGAACAGGGCGAGGGGGAGGATGCGCATCGAGGGCTCCGTGGGATGAAGGGACCGGGGCGGGTTGCACGACCCGTGCCATGGCGCCGGCGGGGAATTGTAGAGCTTCGCGCGTCGCGTGGGGCTGGTAACTGAGGATTGTCTGGGCGGGGTGGAGAGTATTCTGGAGCGCTGGGAGACGAGCGGTCTCAGTCTCTCACCATAGTTGGCCAGGCGGACATATTCCTTGGGCGGAGTGGCCCTGAAGCTGCCTATGCTCGGGCGGAGTCGCCCTGAAGTTACCTTTGCTCGGGCGGAGTCGCCCTGAAGTTACCTTTGCTCGGGCGGAGTCGCCCTGAAGTTACTCCGAAGGTGACTTCGAGGGCACTCCGCCGCCGGAAAGGTGACTTCGAGGGCACTCCGCCGCCGGAAAGGTGACTTCGAGGGCACTCCGCCGCCGGAACACGGAACGCGCCCCCCGGGGCACCACTGCGCCGACTCAGCCGCGGGTATGTCGCGCTGGGTGCGGAGATCGGGTGTGCGCTTCGCCCTGCGGCCTCCTACCCGTCCACCAACTCGTCGTAGGCGTCCGGGCGGCGATCCCGGTAGAACTGCCAGGTGTTGCGGACCTCGTCGATCATCTCCAGGTCGAGGTCGCCGATCACCAGCTCGTCGCCGTCCTCGGAGCCCTCGGCGACGAACTGGCCCCGCGGGTTCACGAAGTAGCTGGTCCCATAGAACTTCCCGATGTTCCACGGCGGCTCGGTGCCCACCCGGTTGATGGCGCCGACGTAGTAGCCGTTCGCCACCGCATGGGCGGGCTGCTCCAGCTTCCACAGGTACTGGGAGAGACCGGCCACGGTTGCCGAGGGGTTGAACACGATCTCGGCCCCGTTCAGCCCGAGGCAGCGGGCGCCCTCCGGGAAGTGGCGGTCGTAGCAGATGTAGACCCCGATGGTGGCGTAGCGGGTCTTGAACACCGGATACCCGCCGTTGCCGGGGCGGAAGAAGAACTTCTCCCAGAACCCGGCCACCTGGGGGATGTGCTGCTTGCGGTACTTGCCCAGGTAGGTGCCGTCGGCGTCGATCACCGCGGCGGTGTTGTAGTACACGCCGCGCTGGGCCTTCTCGTAGATGGGGACCACGATGACCATCTTGTACTTCTTGGCGTAGGGGACCAGGCGCTCCACGGTGGGTCCGGGGACGGCCTCGGCCGAGGCGTACCAGCGCGGGTCCTGGCTGGGACAGAAGTACGGGCCGTTGAAGATCTCCTGGAGGCACAGGATCTGGACACCCTGCTCACCGGCCTGCTCGATGTAGGGGATGTGCTTCTGGAACATCGCCTCCTTGATCTCGTCGACAGGTCGGCTCTCGTCGTTGATGGGGTTGGCAAGCTGGATCAGGCCGCACCGCACGATATCGCTCATCGCACCACCTCGTTTCGGCAGGGAAAGGTCGTCGAATCTACAGCGAAAGGCGGTGGGGAACAAGGACGGAGCACGTGCTATGACCCGGCGATGACCGCCCACCGCCATGTGCGGCTGTCCCGACCCGCGCACCTTGCGCAGGCGGGCGATGTGTTGGGTCGCGCCTTCCGCGACGCTCCGTCGTTCGTGCACGTGTTCCCGGACCCGGCGGAGCGTCGCCGTGTGGTCTTCTTCGTGCACCGAGCCCTGGTGGGGATTCTGGCCTCCTTGGGGTACTCCTGGGCCGCCCTCGACGAGGCGGACCGGGTGGTGGCCGCGAGCCTGTGGACCCCGCCCGGCGCCGTTCTCGGGATCTGGCCCTTCGTGCGCCACGGCCTGGTGCAGCTCCCCTTCCGGTTCGGCTTCCGCAAGGTCCAGGAGATGATGCGGATCAACGACGTGATGACCTCGCTGCGCAGGGAACATGGCCCCCGACCCCACTGGTACCTGGACATCCTGGGGGTGGATCCCGAGGCGCAGGGGTGCGGGGTGGGAGGCACCCGGCTGCGACGGGACCTCGCGGAGTTCGTCGACCCAACCGGGATTCCGGCAGTACTGTGGACCGGCCAGCCTCGGAACCTGCCCTTCTACGAGCGCAATGGCTTCGAGATTCTGCAGGAGGAGCACTTTGGGGGGAGCGATGGCTTCACCCAGTGGCTCATGGCCCGACCCGCTCAGGGACCGTGATCAGCGCCTGGCAGGTAGAAGTCCACGTAGTACCCGAGGGTGAAGGCCACCGCGCGCTCCGGGCCGGTGGCAGGGACGAAGACCGTCGCGGTGATCATGTGCCACCGGTCCGGGCCGAACCACACCGCCGCCCCTGGTGCCATTGCCAGGCTCACCGGCTCCTCGTCGGCCAGCCATACTTCAGCGTGAAGCTCCAAGAACAGGCTCCACCAACCTGGCGCCCACTCCGGGGCGACCAGGACGTTGGCCCCGCCGAACACCTCACCATCGGAGAAGAGGATGGGCACACCGACCTCGGCGAACAGCCTGAGTGAACCTTCCTCCGGCACTGCCAGATGGACCTCCGGGGCGAACCAGGCGCCTGCTTCGGCGTCCCATCCCACGTGCCCCACCAGCGCCACCTCCGGGCGGGGGAACCACCGGACCAACCCCTCCACGAAGCCTCCATCGAGGCCGCTCCCGGTGTCGAGGTACGCGCCCCCGCCGGCGATGAAGTCCCATCCTGGAGCGGGGCCCAGGAACCCGAAGAGGGAGGGCGTGATCCAGCCGTCGGTCGTCACCTCCAGGTACGGGTTGATGCCGAAGATGTGATCGCCAGCATGGGGTCCCCACGGGGTCTGGGGCTCGGCGTGGGCGGGACCCGCCAGGCAGACCGCCACCAGCATTGGCAACGCGCGCATCACGGCTCGAACATAGTCCAGGACACTTCTCGTGACGGGGTGCGGGTGCACCAACAGCGTGTTAATCGTCCGATTGGTCAAAACCCTGGAGGCGTCGTGCTGCGTGCCACCATCTTCGCGGTCCCGGTCCTGGTTGCGAACTACACGGACTGTGGGGGCAGTTCCGACCTCGACTCGATCAACGACGCGAGCTTCGAGATCCGCGAAGGCAAGCACGACAGCAACCCGGGCAACCTGACGAAGATGCAGATGGAGAGCGAGGTCGACCGCTTTCTGACCTTTCAGGCCTATTTTCACTCCGACGCTGCCTACTTCACCACCGATCCGGTCAACCAGCACGACTGGAACAAGCTGATGGGCCTCACCGCGGTGGACATCCACGGCAACAGCATCCGCACGGGATGGCGCTACGAGCCGTCCATGGACCAGATCGAGCTGGGGTTCTACGGGTATCGCGACGGCGTGCGCATCTCCCAGCAGCTGACCGAGGTCGATCTGGAGGAGTGGGTGGACGTGACCCTCGAGTTCACCGAGGACCACTACTACGCGGAGGTGAACGGACACGTCCACGAGGTGGCCGGACCGAATGACCCGGGGCTGTTCGACCGAACGACGTGGGTGCTTCGCACGGCCTACTTCGGGGGGGACGAGACCGCGCCGCACGACATCCATATCGACGTGCGCGACGTGTGGACCGAGTGAGCAGGTTCAGGCGCCCTCTTTCCTCCGCCTGAGCACCAGCACCAGGAGCGCCGCCAGCACCACGGCACCGGGCGGGCTGCCATCGGCGCTTCCGCAGCCACAGCCCTCGCCCTTGTCGATGGTCAGGGTCAGGGTGTAGGCATCGGTGCCGCCCCGGCCGTCGTCCGCGGTGACCGCGAGCTCGATGGATCCCTGGGCCTTGGCGGTGCCCGACAGCCCCACCGCGTGGGGCGAGAGGTTGCCGACCGGCAAGCTTGGGAAGTCCCCGGTGAAGCCGGCCTTCTCGGCGGAGAGCGACCCACCGGTGACCTCGACCGAGATAGCCAGGGTGGCGTTCTCGTCGAGGTCGGCGGCCACGAAGGTCAGCCCCAGGTCCCCGCCCACCAGGGCCAGGGCGGTGTAATCGGGGTCCTCGCCCGCGAGGTCGATGTCGCCGCTGGCCAGGGGCGCGGCGAGCACCGGGGGCCTGTTGGCCGCGGGCCCCACCTCGATGGAGAAGGACAGCTCGTCGGTGCCGCCCGCCTGGTCGTCGGCCAACAGCTCGATGGTCACGGTGCCGGTGTCGATGAAGGTCCCGGAGGAGGGAGCGGCGGAGATCAGCCCCCCGGTGCCGGTAGCCTGCCACTCCGCCTCCGCGAAGCCGTCGAGCAGCTCGCTGCCGGCCACGGTGGCGGTCAGCAACAGGGTGTCGTCCAGGTCAGGGTCGGAGACGGCGAAGTCGAGGTTCAGGCTCGCCAGGGCGTCGCCTACGGCCGCGACGAGCGTATCGCCTTCGCCGACCTCGGCGATGCCCGAGGTGACGGTGAGGGACGGCGGGTTGTCGATCGGGTCGGTGACGTCGATGGAGAAGCCGTGGGTGTCGGTCCCCCCCAAGTCGTCGTCGGC
>JAFDJI010000600.1 GCA_019307545.1 Deltaproteobacteria bacterium
ATGTCATGACGGCTGGTTGGGCTGCTATCAGGACGGTGAGCGCATCACCCCCGACCTGATGGCCGGGTCGGGCGGCATGCTCCAACCGGCGGATGGCCGCGTGGATTGGTTCAGCCTGTCCGCGACCGCGTCCTTCTCACCCTTCGTCGGCCAGTCGGACTACCCGATGAGCACAGGGCCCGCCGTGGCCGCGGCAGACACCGAGCCCCCTGCTGGGGACACCGAGCCGCCTCCGCCCTCTGGGGGGTATGACACCGAGCCGCCCCCACCCTCTGGGGGGTACGATACCGAGCCGCCGCCTCCGACGACCACGACCCGGCCCTCGACGCCGACGACCACGACCCGGCCCTCGACGCCGACGACCACGACCCGGCCGACGACCGAGCCGAGCATGACCCGGCCGACCACGACGACCGAGCCGAGCATGACCCGGCCGACCACGACGACCGAGCCGAGCATGACCCGGCCGACCACGACGACCGAGCCGAGCATGACCCGGCCCACCACTACGCCCACGACCCCCACCCCGGCTCGTACAGCTCCGGCAGTCGCGGCAGCGAGTACCGGGGGTGACGTGAGCTGCGACAACCTGGTCCGTCTGGAGCCCTCGGCGATGATGGGTCGGCTCACCAACGAGCAGATCGCCTGCCTGGAGGCTTCGCTCGCCGCGGCGGACAAGCAGACGACCAAGGACAAGATCTCGCGGGTCCTGATGGCGAACTCCTGGGCAAAGGGAGACAAGCGGACCTGGGAGAGCCTGGTGAAGCGCCACTTGGAGGAGATCGACCAGTCCGACCCCGACCTCTGCTACAAGTACGCGCTCTTCCTCTCCAAGAAGGGGGCAGGACGCGCCTGGGGCGTGATCAAGTGGGCCGACGTCTCCCTGGAGAACCGCACGGCGTGGGTGGGTGAGACCTACAAGTCGCGCGTCTACAATCTCTACAAGCTGCGCGCCTCGGCCGGCCAGGACCTCTGGAAGTCTGCAGAGGAGAAGCACGCCGCAGCCCCGACCGATGAGACCCAGTCGGCGGTCGAGGAGGCGCGAGGTCGCACCAAGACCTACTCGCGCGAGTGGTACGAGTACGCCAAGGCTTCCGGAAAGGACACCACCAAGGCCCTCCAACTCTGCATCTCTGCGGCCGGCACAGCAGCGTTCTGTGAGGGCGGGTGATGCGCCACGCTGGCCGATCCCATGCCCTCGGCGTGCTGACGATCCTGTTTGCTGCAAGCATGGGCAGCTTCGCCTGCAACAGGACGGGGCAGAGTGAGGGTCCCCCGGTGGCCACGGCGGAGACCTACCCTGTGGATCTGCTGGAGCGATCCTGGCCGATCCTCACCGCAGAAAACGACGTGCGGCAGCCCTACGAGGCGGGGCAGGGTTGGGTGGAGTTGGTCGCCAAGCGTGACCTTCGGAGCTGTGTCACCGACCTCGGCCCCACTGGCGGCACTGCCGCCGCGCGCGCCCATGCGGAAGCCGCGACCATGTACCGCCAGGCCTCCCTGTTGTACGCGAACGCGATGATCGCGGCCTGGGGAAGCATGGCCGAGCCCACCGACCCGCTGGGCGGAGCGCACCTGCTCACGGTGTCCTACGCGCTGGCGGGCGATCTCGAGAAGGCCCGGGAGCAATCCGCGCGTCTGGACGGGACGACCGATCCCTCCCTCGCGTGGCACGGTCCGTGGGCATCTTGGCTGGCAGACCCAGAGCCCCAGTGGCCACCCGACCTGTCCGGGCTCCCCCTGCAACTGCCCGAGCCCAAGGCCGGGGCGTGGCCTCCCCCGGTGCCGTTGCCCCACTACACCCTGAAGGAGCAGTCCGAAGAGCAGCGGGAGATCGCCGCCGCAGACCTGGGTGCGCTCGTCGCGGTGGCCCTGTGGCACGACGGGGTCGCCCGCGGCGCCGTGGAGGATGACTCCCTGGTCGACCTCTATGCCGTCCAGTATCGGTGGCCCATCGAAGGCGCGGTGGACGGCAAGGTGGAACTGCCGCTCGACCTCTACTTCGGCTCCGACTACCTCGTCCCCGAGGATGCGAGTTTCCTGGCAGCCGTCGGGGGCGACAAGGGTGCGGGCGCAGTTGATGAGTTCAAAGATCGCAGTCTGCTGGCCGCTTTATGCGACCGCGCGCGCGTCGAAGGGAAGATCGATCCCGAGAAGGCCATTGATCTCGCAGCGGCAACGCGAGGAGCGATCTTGGCGCGCATGAAGGAGAAGGCAGATGGCAACACCGAGGGGTTCCACAGGACCTTCGCAGACATCGGTCGAGTGGCCGCCCTACGGGGGTTGGCCTTGGTGGCGGAGGCTGAAGGAGACCACGAGGTCAGTGGTCGGTTGCGCATTCTCGCCTGGGAATCCAGCGATCAGGAATGGACCGCGGATCCCTCCGCTTTGCTCGCCCTGGGTGCATGGGACGCCGCCAACGAGTATCCTGTGCGCGCGTCGGAAATGGTGCACAACTTGATTCGCCGTTACCCATCTCTGGAAACCGCACGCTTTGGCGTCGATGTACTGTCGCTCCGCGTCAGCCGTCGCCGCGGCGGGGGCCCGCCGGGACAGTAGGAGAACCAGGAACATGAGTCGTGTTCGCCATCTGCTAGTAGCGACGGGTTTGATAGGTTCGGTGCTCCTCATGGGGACGACCGTCTCGTACTACGAGGAGTCGCTTCCGACCTCACTCAACCCACTGTTTGCACGTTCCATGGTGGATCATCGGTCGAACGAGCTGGTCTTCGACCGCCTCTTCTACCGCTCTGCGATCACCAACGAGGTGCGCAGCCGCCTGGTCGATCGCTTCGAGGTGCTGGAAAACGGCCGGAAGCTGAAGATCTACGTGAAGGACGACGTGAAGTGGCACGACGGGCAGGAGCTCACCGCCGAGGACGTGTGCTTCACCATCGACGCCATGTTGGACGACCGGACGCCGTCTGCGGTGGCGAAGAACTACCGCGAGTACCTCTCTTCCTGTGAGCCCAACTCCCGGGAGAACTCCGCGATCATCGAGTTCAACAAGATCTACCACAACCCCCGTGATCGCGTCGGTTTCTCGGTGATTCCGAAGCACGCCTTCCCGGACACCGCGGTCAGCCCGGACACCGATTTCTCCCACCGTCCGGTGGGTAGCGGCCCCATGAAGGCGTCCAAGGGCACCAAGGCGGTCCGCTTCCAGGCCATACCCAACGTGCACCACGACGCAAAGATCGAGGTGCTCAGCCAGGCGCCCGGCGGCGACCCCTTTGTCCAGATCCGCACCCTGCTCGCGGCCGGCGTGCACGGGGTCATCA
>JAFDJI010000601.1 GCA_019307545.1 Deltaproteobacteria bacterium
TTTCAGCAGCGCCAGGATGACCCCGTGCTCTTCGTTGGCGGCCTGGGCGGGGTCGGGCATCTCGCCCTTGTCCTCGAACTCCGCGCCCATGTGGACCAGCATGGTGGCATCGCCGCCGTCGTCCACGATGAGGGTCGGACCGGTGGCACCCGGCCACGTCAGGGCCTGAAGGGTGCACCACCAGTACTCGGCGAGGGTCTCGCCCTTCCAGGCGAACACTGCGGGACCCTTCAGATCCTCGGGGGTGCCGTCGGGGCCGACCACCGTGGCGGAAGCAGCGTGGTCCTGGGTGGAGAAGATGTTGCAGGACACCCACCGGATCTCGGCGCCAAGCTCGATCAGGGTCTCGATGAGCGCGGCGGTCTGGATGGTCATGTGCAGGGAGCCCATGATCCTCGCCCCGCGGAGCGGTTTTTCTGCGCCATGCTGCTCCCGGAGGGCGGCGAGGCCGGGCATCTCGTACATCGCCAACTCGAGTTCCTTGCGTCCCCAGGCGACCGTCTCCGGGTCGAGGCGCTTCACCTTGTAGGGGAGGCCGGCGAACAGGGGCAACCCGGTGTCGAGGAAGGTGTGGGACGAGGTGTCGAGGGCGGTGGACATGGAGGTCTCCAGGCTTGGCGTGCAGCGTTCTTAATCCGTTTATCCGGATGAACGGATTGATGCAATCACGTCCAAGGAATAACCCGACTTCGGTGCCTGCGCTCGGCCTCGGGGGGGGGCGGAACTCAGGCGGTGAGCACCGCGATGAACAACGGCGGGCCCTGTGCGTCCGGCGACGGAGGCAGGAGACGCCAGGAGGTCAGCGCCAGGCCGGCGGCTGAGGATTGGGCTGCTACCGTCGCCTCGGAGAACCCGAGGTGTTGGTGCCCCATGGTCTGGCGGTACGCCTCGCGGTCGTGGGCGACCATGTCCAGCACAACGGCACGGCCACCGGGCTTCAGGGCACGCTGGATCTCTCGGAAGGCCCGCCCGGGGTCGACCACGTGGTGGAGCACCAACATGCACAGGGCCACGTCCACCTCGCCATCGGCGAGGGGAAGGTCCTCCAGCCCGCCCCGGCGTAGCTCCACGCCGGGGAGGTGCCCCACACGCACCGCGGCTGTGTCCAACATGGCCTGTTCCTGGTCCACCCCGATGACCCGTGCGCACACCGGGGCCAGTGCCGCCAGGGCCTCGCCCGTTCCGCATCCCAGGTCGGCCGCCACCAGGCCTTCGGGCAGGAGCGACAGCAGGGTCGGCAGGAGGAAGTCGTCCCCGAACAGCTCGTGTCGGAGCGCGTCCCATTCCTCGCGGACATGTCCAAAGAAGGTGCGGGAGTCGATGCGACGGGCATCGAGCACCGCGTGGAGCCGGCTCTGGTCCTCCTCGGCCTGGTGGGTCGCGTGGAAGTCGTCCCGGACGATCACCCACAGCTGGGTCGCCCGGTCCACAAGCGCGTCCGGCTGCATCCGGAACAGGCCGGACGTCCCCTCGGCGCGGCGGCGGATCCACCCCGCGAGTTGGAGCGCCTTCAGGTGGCGGCTCACCGTGGATTGTGGCAGCTGGAGCACTCGGGTCAGCTCGCCCACGTCCAACTCCTGGTGCTCCAGCACTGCGAGCAGGCGCACTCGGGTGGGCTCCGAAAGGGTGTTGAGGTGGGCCTGCAGCTCGGACACGTCAGGGCTCCGGGGTCTTGGTGCGAAGGGGCTCGGGGAGCACTCCGTGGGCCTCCGGATCCAACTCCAGGTGGACGTCCGCGTGGTTGACATCATCGATGTCCAGCAGGCTTCGGCGGAAGGTGTCGGCGACCTTGGCCGCCTCCCGCACCTGGACCTCGGGATCCACCACGATGTCGGCCTGCACGGCGACACGGTCCTGAAGGTAGTGCACCAGCACGTGGGTGACGTGATGCAGACCCGGGACGGTCTCGGCCCGGGTGCGGACGTCGCGCTCCAACTCCTCCCGCGGCCGCCAAAGCGGCGGGTCCTCCACGATGTCGGCCTCGGGATCGATGTGGACGAGCACTTCGGAGACCTCCGGGTGCTTCTCCTGTACGAAGCGCCCTACCCGCAACGCCACCTGGTGGCCGTCCGAGACCGTGGTGGAGCCATCCACCTGCACGTGGAGGTCCACCAGCACCCGGGGCCCCATGCGCCGCGCCCGAAGCTCGTGGAGGTCCACCACGCCCGGGAGCGCATTGATGGCGTCCTGCATCTGCAGGAGCATGTCCCGCTCCAGGGAGGCATCGGTCACCTCCCGCGAGGCATTGGCCAGGATCTGGAACCCAGTCCAGGCGATCAGCGCTGCCACCACCACCGCGGCCGCGGGGTCCATGAAGGGAAAGCCCATGCGTGCACCGGCGATCCCTATCAGCGCTGCGATGGAGGATAGGGCGTCGGACCGGTGGTGCCAGGCGTTGGCCACCACCAATGGGCTGCGGTGCCGGCGCCCGACCCGCACCGTGACCTGGTACAGGGCTTCCTTGAAGGCGACGCTCACCAGTGCCGCCCACAGGGCGATCATCCCGGGTTCGGACGCGGCCGCGAAGCGCTCGAGGGCGTCCAAGGCGATTCCGCCGGCGGCGCCCATCAGGACCAGCGCCAGAAGGAAGGACGCCAGGGTCTCGAAGCGTCCGTGGCCGTAGGGGTGTCCTTCGTCGGGCGGGCGGGCAGCCAGCCGCAGGGCCACCAGCGCGACCACGTCGGTGGCGAGGTCCGAGAGACTGTGCACCGCATCCGCGATCATGACAGCGGATCCACCGACCACCCCAGCGAAGGCTTTCAACAGGGCGAGGAACACGTTCACCGCGGCGCCGAGCACCGTGACCCGGCTGACCACGCGTAGGCGAGCGTCGGTGTCTGTCATGGCGCACCTCCCATAACCGGGGCGGGGTCTTCGGCCAGTGCAGTCCACCGGGAAGCGAGGTAGCGGGCTGGAGAGGAGCAGCGTTGCGCGCAGTCCGCACCCCCATCGCCGCCGGTCCGAGGTCCGCGACCTTGCTCGCAGTGCTCTTCCTTGGGGGCTGCAGACCGGCCGGGGACGAGTTGCTGACTGGTTTCGGGGTGACCTTCGACCCCACGACGGTGGAGTTGGCGCTGCACCGCGACGGCGGCGTGCTGCTATGGCTGCCCCCGGACGGTCTGCAGCTTGGAAGGGTGGACGCACTCGACGACCGGCGCAGCTACGACCCCGTCTTCCTGGACACGGTGTCGGTGCGGTGGGAGGCGCCCCGGTCGGCAACGGTGGTCGAGGAAGGTGAAGGAGGGCTCGAGGTTGCGCTCGACTACGGGGAGGGGCTGACC
>JAFDJI010000602.1 GCA_019307545.1 Deltaproteobacteria bacterium
CGGGTGCTTCGGTCCGGTGGACGCATGGTGGTTGCGGAGCCGGACCAGTTGGCCGAGGCGTTCTACTTCGAGGGCCACCTCCGCATGTACAACGCCGCCTTCCATCGCCTCGGCCAGCGGATCGACGAGGCGATGGCCACGGACGCCCCGGCCGGCGGGGAGCCCGGCATCGCCCTCGGCCCCAAGCTGGCCGAGCGCTTGGAGACCGCGGGCCTGGAGGTCCTGGACACCTCGGTGCACGCGGCGAGCGCCCTCAAGCCACGGTCCTTCGGCCGCCTCGCCAAGCTGCTCCGGCGCTATCCACTGGCACTGACGCGTGCCGCCGGGCTTCCACCCGACACAGAGGAGTGTCTGGCGCTCGAGGCCGCGGTGGAACGGCTGGAGCGCGACATCCCCGCCGACCGGGTCGGTCTGTGTGGGCGGGTCATGCCGATGTTCCTGAGCGTAGGCGTCAAGCCGTAGGTATCGACACCACCACCAGATCCCCAGAGGTCGATCCGACCGCCAGCCGGGACCCGTCCGGCGAAAAGGCCATCGCCATGGTGGGGAAGTCCGGCAGGTTGATGTGCCCCGAGGGCACCAGGTCCGGGAGGTCCACCACGGCGACCTTCCCATCGCTGCCACCGCTGGCCACCCGTCCCCGCTCCCGGTCCAGGCACAGGGCACCCATGAGCAAGCCACCCACCATGCGCTCGATCGTCACCGCCCCATCCTCGGGGCGGCGACAACGGAGCCACCGATCTCCATGCAGGTCGGTGATCGACTCCAGCGACGGGCCGTCAGCACCCGCGAACCGAACCCCGTGGAGCAGATCACACCGCACCCGGACCGTCCACCTCCGCCGACCGGTGCGCACCTCCCACCATTCCAGGTCCGTCCGCCCGCCATCGTATGGGAAGACCACCACCAGCAGGTGGGCTCCATCTGGAGACAACGCCATCGCATCCACGTAGTGGCGCGCCGGGAGGGTGTGCCGGAACACCTCATCTCCGGTCTCGAGGTCGAGGACGAAGGCCGCGCTGTGTTTCCCCGACACGGCCATCTCCTCCCCCACCGCCATCCAGGGTCGCTCCGTGGCGAAGGCCACCTGGTGCTTGGCCACCCCATCGGGTGGACACAGGACCAGGGCGTCCGGCTCTTGGAGGTTCCACAACACCACCGAGTCGTCGTTGCCCGCGACAGCGAGCAACCCGGTCCGGGGGTCGAAGGCCAGGTCGAACAACCCGGCTGTCGCCCCCTTGCAGTCCAGGGTCCTTCCGGAGTGGATGTCGAGACAACGCACGAACCCACGCACCTCGTGCATCCCGCCGCCACCAACCGCTGCCACCCGGCTCCCGTCCGGCGACCAGGCGACGCCGAAGACTGGAAGTGGGTAGGGCATCTCCATGCACGCACCCACATCAACGGAGGGTCCGGGCTCGATGGACCATTCCGCCGGGCGGTGCGGGAACCGCTGCTCCAGCATCCTCCAAGCGTTCAATGGAGGAGGCTACGCGACCCGCTCGCGGATGTTGGCGTACTCGCGCAACCGCGTCAGGGCCTCACGCTCGATCTGCCGGACCCGCTCTCGGGACAGGTTCATGCCCTTCCCGACCTGGGCCAGGGTGCGGAACTGGTTGTCTTCGAGCCCATACCGGCGGGTGAGCACGTACCGGTGCCGTTCGGTGAGGACGGTCTGGAACGCCTCGAACATGCGCCGGATCTCCTGGGAGTGGATGGCCTCATGGTCCGGCTCGGAGACGCTGTCATCGGAGAGGAACTGCTCGAGTGAGCGCGGGCGCGGCCCGTCGTCCACCGGCTCGTCCAGAGAGACGGTGCGGCCCTGGGAGAGCAGGAACTCGGCCCGTTTCTTGTCGATGCCCGCTTCGATGGCCAGGTCCGTGACCGTGAAGTTCACGCCCAGCGCTTCGAAGCGCTTCATGGCCTTGCGCAGGTTGCGGGTCTGCTCGACCGCGCACCCCGGCAGCCGCACCGGGCGACCGGTGTGGTCGATGGCACGGGTCATCTGCGCACGCACCCACCAGCGCGCATAGGTGCTGAAGCGGATGTCCCGATCGGGATCGAAACGCTTGGCAGCGCGCAACAGGCCGATGTAGCCCTCCTGGATCAGGTCCTGCTCGCCCAGGAACGGACCGGCCAGCTTGCGCGCCTCGCCGTGCGCGATGCGGCGCCCGGACATGGCGAGCCTCCACCGGAGCGACTCGCTCTCGGCCCAGGCCTCCTTCGACTTTCGCGCCTGGGCACGGACCGAAGGGTCTTGCTTCGCGGCCTTCCATGCGGCCTCGACTGCCGACTCGAGGCGGTCGACCATCCCGGCGCGGGTGCGCTCCGCGCGCTTCGGTCGCTTGCGAAGCTCGGTCTCCGCAACGTCGATACCGCGGATGGCGTCACGGGCCCGCTTCTCGGCGGCCCGAATCCGACGAGCCATATCCTTCTCCTGCTTGGCGGAGAGGCGTTCGGACTCGTTGTCTCTCGGGGCGAAGTAGTCGAAAGTCGTTGGCTCCATGGGTCTCCCACGCGCGAACCCGCGATACTAGCCCGTTCGCAGCGGATGGTCAACTCCGCTGCCCCCGGTCGAAGGCAGGCGAATATGCCCGAAGCGCACCCAACCCGCTACCGCAGTTATGGGTTCGTCGAATCCTTTACACGCCAGAGACGACCGAACCAAGGCTCCGTGCCGATCTATGCGACGTCACGAATTCGCGCGTGATCACGCAGCCGGTTCAGCGCCTCCCTCTCGATCTGGCGCACCCGCTCACGTGACAGGTCCATCCCCTTCCCCACCTCGGACAGGGTGCGGAACCGGTCATCCTCCAGGCCGTACCGGCGCATCAGGACGTACCGGTGCCGATCGCTGAGCACCTCCCCCAACCCATCGAGCATACGACGGATCTCCTGGACGCGAATGGCCTCCATGTCCGGATCGGGCACGGTCTCGTCTGACAGGAACTGTTCCACCGACCGCGGTCGCGGTCCCTCTTCCACCGGCTCCTCGAGGGAGACGGTCTGACCCTGCGACAGCAGGAACCGGGCGCGCCTCTCGTCAATGCCCACCTCAATGGCGAGATCCGCCACGGTGTACGCAGCGCCCGCAGTCTCGAAGTTCCTGATGGCCTTGCGGAGGTTCCGGGTCTGCTCCACCGCACACCCGGGAAGGCGGACCGTACGCCCGGTGTGATCGATGGCGCGGGTCATCTGTGCGCGCACCCACCATCGAGCGTAGGTGCTGAAGCGAATGTCCCTGTCGGGATCGAAGCGCTTTGCGGCGCGCAACAG
>JAFDJI010000603.1 GCA_019307545.1 Deltaproteobacteria bacterium
GCGCGGGCCCGGAAGGGGCGATCTCGGTGTCATTGAACGCCATAAGGGGTGCCATTCCGTCGATGGATGAGCGCGGAACGCTTGTCATGCCAGGACCCGTATACAATAGACGTTGACATCCATTGTTAGTGGAGATGAGACAAGCTGTCAACCAGGATGTCGCGGAAAGCCCCGCAAATCCGGAGTGGTATAACGCAAGGGGAAGCCCTGTGCTGGTTTTGAGTAGGGCGATGCGTCGATTCTGTCAGCCTCTGCAAACGGGCTTTCAGAAGACGAATTCGCGGAATTATGGTTGACCTTTGGACCAGGGCACGAAGCGGACGTTTGGATCCTCCGGCCAGCCCGCATCACCGACCAGGGGCACGAAGCGCACGCCTCCGAGGTCGTCCTCGGCGTACTTCTCCTCGCTGAGACGGGTCACCCGCAGACACCTCTGGGTGCTCCGGTCACCCACCGGGACCACGAGTCGCCCGCCCACCGCGAGCTGATCGCGCAGCGGTGCTGGTACCTCTGGCGCCGCCGCCGCCACCACGATCGCCTGGAACGGGGCGACCTCGGGCCAGCCGAGGCTGCCATCACCATGGCGCACCTTCACGTTCCGGTAGCCGAGGGTCGCCAGGGTCTCTTGTGCCCGGTCTGCCAGGTTGCGGTGCCGTTCCACGGTGTACACCGCGTGGACCAGCACGGCGAGCACTGCGGCGGCGTACCCGGAGCCGGTGCCGACCTCGAGCACCCGGTCCTCCGGCGAAAGTTTCAGCGCCTGGATCATGGCGGCGACGATGTAGGGCTGTGACAGCGTCTGGCCCGAACTGATGCGAACCGGGGCGTCGTCGTAGGCCTGGTGCGCCAGTCGTGGGTCGACGAAGGCCTCGCGGGGGACGGCACGCATGGCGTCGAGGACCCGCTCGTCCCCAACGCCCCGGGCGGCGATCTGGGTCCGCACCATTCGCTCCCGCCGGTCCCGGGTGTCCTCGGCCATCGGGCCTCCACGGTGGCGCGTCGGTCTCCTACGACAAGCTTGCCCGGGCGCGCTCTGCCACCGCCTTGCCGACCGCCGAGCAGGTCGCGGCGTTCTTTGGGCCCACGAGGTCGTAGGTGAGGGGAGCGCCGGTCACCAGCAGGTCGCGAACCGCCTCGTCGATGGCGTCGGCGGCGCTCAGCAGGCCGGCGTCCTCCTTCCGGTAGCCAAGCCAGGACAGGCCCTCCCGCACCGCCAGGATGGTCGCAATCGGGTTGGCCTTGTCCTTTCCCGCGTGCTTGGGGGCCGAGCCGTGAATGGGCTCGAACATGGCGTGCTCCTCGCCCACGTTCGCGCCCACCGCCAGCCCCATGCCGCCCTGGAGCACCGAAGCGAGGTCGGTCACGATGTCGCCGAACATGTTGGTGACGACGCACACGTCGTACCACTCTGGCTTCTGCATCAGCCACTGGGTGAAGGCGTCCACAATGGCGGTGTCCTTCTCGATGTCCGGGTACTCGAGGCCGATCTCGTGGAAGATCTCCACGAAGAACCGGCAGCCGTGCAGGACGTTGTCCTTGGCGATGCAGGTGACCCGCTTCTTGCCGTCTCCGGGAGCGCCTTCCCGCTGACTGGCGATCTCGAAGGCCTTGCGGATCACCCGTTCCGAGCCCCGGCGGGTGACGATCCGGGTGTCCACCGCCACCTCGGTGGAGCCGGCACGGCGCAGCTTTCCCCCGATCCCCGCGTACAGGTCTTCGGTGTTCTCCCGGACGATGACCATGTCGACCTTGTTCGGGTCCCACACCTTGACGGGGAGGCCGTGGATCTTGTTCGGGACGCCGGGGTAGAGCTTGACCGGTCGGATGTTGGCGTACAGGTCGAGGGCCGCTCGGGTGCCGATCACCGGGCTCCACCCGGCCATGTTCCCGTCGGCCATGGTCACCGGACGCCCAACTCCCTCGGGGTCGGGCCAGCCCACGGCTCCGAGAAAGACCACGTCTGCCGCGGCGACCCGTTCCTCGCTACCCTCGGGCCAGTCTCGGGAGCCGTGCTCCAGGTAGAACTGCCCTCCGCAGGGGATTTCATCGATCTGGAAGCGGATGCCGAGCGCGTCTCCGGCAGCGTGGAGCACCCGAAGGCCCTCCCGCATCACCTCAACGCCAATGCCGTCACCGGGGAGCGCTGCGATCTGGTAGGCCATGGTCGCCTCCATGTGTGCAAGGTCCTACTACCAGGGGGCCCGCATGGGATCCAGGTCCGTTGCAGACACAGCCACCGATTCGGCAGCGTCAGAGATGCGCGAGCTTGCGGAGCAGCTTGCTCTCGCGCACCTCGTGGTCGACGATCCGCGCCACGAAGACCTTGATTCGCGCGGCAAAGGCCTCTTCCTCCTCGGCCGGCACGCTGGCTTCCAGGAGTTCGAGCAGGGCGGCGACCTCGGCCAGGATCCACTTGTGGTCGTCGAACAGGCGATCGACGTTGGGTCGAAGCTCGGGACGCGCGGTCACCAGTGTCTCGAACCCGCCCCCTCGGGCCTCCTCGGTGGCGAAGTGCGCGCCGAACGCCCCGTCGAGCGCGAGGAGTGGATCCTCTGCCTGTGCCGGGGATTCAGCCTTTGCCAACTCCATGATGAGCTGGATGATCTCCCGGTGGTCGGCGTGCATGACCCGCTGGAAGCTCTTGATGATCCGCTTTTCGCGGTCGGTCGGCATGCGAGGAGTCCTTGGCGGCCACTCTCTCGAAGTACCACATCTGGATGCCAGGCGCGCCGTCGAAGATCCTCCATCGGACAGTGCCGCCGGGGAGGGTGCGGATCAGTCGGTGTGGCCGTGAAGAATCCCTGATCGTAGACTGGCGCCCGCGGCGGACCACCCGCCGTGGGGGAGGTCTCCGTGAAGCACCGCCACATCATCCTCGAAGGCAAACCCACCACCGGCAAGACCGAGGTGAGCAACCTCTTCAAGATCTACTTCCCGGGCAAGGTCAGGATCCTGCCCGAGCTGACCACGATCCTGGTCCGTGAGCACAATCTGAACATCCTGCGCGACCGCAAAGCGCTCAACGACCTGCTCGTGGAAGCGGTGCCGGCAAGGGCCGCCGAGGTACGGGAGATCGTGGAGACCACGGACCGGCTGGTGTTCGAGGAATCCCACATGGGCGTGCACTGGTCCTACTCCAAGGTGCTGGACGATCAGTACTTCCTCGACCTGTACGAGCGCGAGATCAAGGAGCACGTGCTGGTCCCGGACCTCTACGTGCGCCTCGACATCCCGGTGGCGCTCTCGGTGCAGCGTCAGATCGCGCGGGCGACCGC
>JAFDJI010000604.1 GCA_019307545.1 Deltaproteobacteria bacterium
CGTGCACCACCGTGAACGGCCGCACCTTGACGAACAGCGGCAGCTTCCTCAGCCACTTGCGCCACGACTTGCCGCCCTTGTCCAGGGCACGGATACACTCCCGCGCCTCCGCATCCCTCCGCCGACTGCCCTCGAGGCGACGCAACAACCGGAGGTCGTGGTTCCCGAGCACCGCCTCCCACCCGTTCTCCCGCACCAGGTCGTATACCCCCCGTGGATCGGGGCCTTTGAGGAACAGGTCGCCCACCAGCACCACCCGCTTGACCCCAGCCTTGGCAGCCAGCTTCTCCAGCTCCCTTCTACAGCCGTGGACGTCTCCGACGACCAGGGTCTCGGCCACTGCCGTTCCTCCATGACCAGGTCCGGTGGTGTACCGCCTCTGGAACGCTCAGTCCAGGTCCTCCCCACCCGGATCCGTGTTAGTTGGCTGCTCCATTTTCCAGAGGGCCCATGTCGGAATCATCCACCCTCTACGCCAACCCCTCCCAGACCCGTTTCTACTTCATCCCCGACGACGCCGAAGTGGCCTCGGGGGGCCTGGTACTGCGGTCCCTCACCGGGCAACGCAAGGATGTCTCCCTGGAAGCGGTCGAGCCTATGAGATCCCGGAGGACCGGGCGAAGGAGATCACCCGCCTGGAGATCGGGCGGTATACGCGGCAGGCATCCGGGTTCCTTGCCGGAGTGGGCGCCTTCATGCAGGGGGTCGCCGACAAGGCGGAGGAACGAAAGGGACGCAAACCCGGCCCCGGCCCCCGCGAGGCCAACGTCGCGGACGCACTCGGGATCACCCCCGATCAGCTCCGCAACGATCCCGACGCCGTGATCGAGGGCCTGAAGGGGATGTGGTCCGGTCTGCAGGTGGTGCTCAAGGACGCGCTCGCCACCGGAAAGGAGGCCGACGAGACCACTCGGGAGCGCATCCGCTTCGTCGCCGAATTGGCGGGCGCAGACATCGATGCCGCCGAGACCACCGTGGACGAGTTGCGCACCAAGGTCCATGACCTGCTGATGAGCCAGGAACTGGAGGAACGGGTCCGCAATGCCACGGCCCGGTTGAACGAGATCTCCGCCGATCTCCACACCGCGGCCGAATCCCTCGCCGAGGAGCCTTCCGACGACAACTAGGGAGCGAACAGCTTTGCCCACCGCACTCATCACCGGAATTACCGGCCAAGACGGCTCCTACCTTGCCGAGTTGCTGCTCGAAAAGGGCTACGAGGTGTACGGCGTCAGCCGACGGTCGAGCACCGACACCACCACCCGCATCACCCACATCCTGGGCAAGGTGCACCTCATCAGCGCCGATCTGCTCGACCACGGTTCGCTGCTGCATGCGGTCGAGGAGTCGATGCCGGACGAGGTGTACAACCTCGCCGCCCAGAGCTTCGTGAAGGACTCCTGGAACCAGCCGGTACTCACCGCCGAGTTCACCGGGGTGGGGGTGATCCGGCTCCTGGAGGCCGTGCGCAGGGTCACGCCCAAGGCACGCTTCTACCAGGCCTCCAGCAGCGAGATGTTCGGCCAGGTCCAGGCGGTGCCCCAGAACGAGCGCACCTCCTTCCATCCCCGGTCTCCCTATGGGGTGGCCAAGCTGTACGGCCACTGGGCGACCATCAACTACCGCGAGTCCTTCGGGATCCACGCCAACAGCGGCATTCTCTTCAACCACGAGAGCCCGCGGCGGGGACTGGAGTTCGTGACGCGCAAGATCACCTACCATGCCGCCCTCATCAAGCACGGACTGGTGGGCGAGGTGCGCCTGGGCAACCTGGAGGCCCGGCGCGACTGGGGGTACGCGGGCGACTACGTCGAGGCGATGTGGCGGATGCTCCAGCAGGACGAGCCCGGCGACTACGTCATCTCCACCGAGGAGACCCACTCGGTGCGCGAGTTCGCCGAGTTGGCCTTCGCCCGGGTCGGACTGGACTACCGCGACTACGTGAAGGTGGACCCGCGGTTCTATCGCCCCGCCGAGGTGGACCTCCTCATTGGAGACTCCTCCCAGGCCCGCAAGACACTCGGGTGGACGCGGACAGTGAACTTCGAGCAGCTCGTGAACCTGATGGCGGATGCGGACGTGGCGTTGGTCGAGCGTCTCCAGACCGCCAACCAGCCCCTGCCGATGAGCTACGAGTGAAGGTCTGGCTGACCGGCGCGGTCCTCGGGTTCCTCGGGGCCCGCCTCGCCCGGGTCCTCCGCGCCGCTGGACACGAAGTGCACACCCCCGCGGTGGACCTCTTCGACGCAGCCGCCGTACGGCACGCAACGCAAGCGGCATCCTGGGATGCGGTGATCCACCTGGCAGCCATCGCCAGCGTCCCCAGGTGCGACGCCAACCCCGAGTTGGCCTGGCGCACCAACGTGGGTTGTACCGGGCTGCTCTTGGAGATGCTGGCGCGGCACGCCCCCCAGGCCCACCTGTTGTTCACCAGCACCGGTCACGTCTACGCCCCCCCCCGCGGCCCCGAGATCGCCGAGGGCGTCGTGCTGGACGAGGACCGCGCCATCGAGCCCCTCTCCACCTACGCCCGCACCAAGTGGGCTGCCGAGCTGCTACTTCACGACGCCGCTCAGCGAACCGGCCAGACCGTCACCGTGCTGCGCCTGTTCAACCACACCCATCGCAGTCAGCCCACAAGCTACTTCCTGCCTCACATCCATGCCACGCTCCGCGCCACGCCGGCAGGGGAGCGGGCGGTGGTGCCGGTCGGGAACCTGTTCGTGGAGCGGGACATGGGGGCGCTGCCCGACCTGATGGGTGCCTTCCTGGCCGTGCTCGACGCGAGGGCTGGCGATGAGGGGCTGGCCATCTACAACGTGTGCAGCGGTGTGGGGCGCCACCTCGGCGACCTGGCCGCGGCACTGGCGGCACGACTCGGTGTGGATGCCGAGTTCCGAACGGACCCCGACCGCGTCCGGGACAACGACCCGCGTCGGGTGGTGGGCAGCCACGATCGCCTCACCGCAGCCACCGGGTGGACGCCCTCCTGCACCACCCTGGATGCTCTGCTGGACGCTTTCCTGGACAAGGCCTGGGATGAGTGAGCAACCATTGGTCGGGGTGATCGTCCCGAGTTGGCAGGAGGAGGAAACCATCGGCCCCCTCCTCGAAGCGCTGAAGAACGCGGCCCCGGAGGCCCGGGTGCTCGTGGTGGACGACTCCCCGAACGAGCGCACCGTAGACGCGGCCCGCGCGACCGGACACCCGGGGCTCCAGGTCCTCCACCGGAAGGGAAAGGGCGGCCGAGGCACCGCGGTCCTGGATGGAATGACGCCGACCTCTCCCATCCCCCGGAGCAGATCCCGGAGTTGGTGGACACCGCGATCCGCGAGGAACTGGACCTGGTCATCGCCAGCCGGTACCTGCCCGGGGGGCGGGTGGTGAACTGGCCGCTGTCGCGACGGGTCCTGTCCCGGACGGCGAACCTGGTGGCACACAGCGTCCTCCAAGTGCCGGTTACGGACTGCACCACCGGGTTCCGCGTCTACTCTCGACGGGCGTGCGAGGTGATCCTGGCCCACTGCGGCAACCGGGGATCAGGTTTCATCTGCCTGAGCGAGAGCCTCGTCGCGGTGCACTACAGTGGGCTGCGGATCGGCGAGGTCCCCAGTGTGTTCACCAACCGGAGCACAGGCGGCAGCGCCATGGGGCTGGGGGAGATCTGGGGCGGTGTGGTAGGGCTCGCCCGCATTCGGGGACTGGTGCGCGAGCTACGGCGGTCCCAGGCCGGCCTCGGTCGGTGACGCTTCGAGGTCGCATCCGAACAGGGGGCTCGTGGGCCGGAGGTGATCGGGGTTCATGGCGGAGAAGGTCTCCGCAGCCATTACAGCCTCCCGACAGCGTCCCAACATCGCCAGCGCGTGGGCACGTCCGAGGTGGGCGTCCGCCTCCCCGACTGCATCGCGGTCCGCGCGCGAGGATGCGAACGTGGACACCGCCAGGTCGAAGGAGCGGAGCGCCTCCGTCGGTTCACCCAGCTCCAGCTGTGCCCAACCGATTCCCTTGTAGCCCGCCGCCGCGCCCTCGTTGAGCTGCACCGCCCACACGAAGGCCGCGATCGCCTCCTCCTGCCGTCCGTCCAGCGCGTGCGTTCGCCCCAGACCCACCCACGCATCGCCGAGCTCCGGGTCCAACTCCAGTGCGCGCAGGTAGTGGTCTCGCGCGGTGTCGGCGTTCCGCGCTTTCACGTTGTAGTCGCCGAGCCACAACTCCACCAGCTCGGGCCGCGCTCGGCCGCGTGCAAAGAGGCGCTCCGGATCCGGGCGCAGCCGGGTGTTGCGGATACGCCCGAAGGGGGCCTCCACCGATGTCCACTCCCCCTCCACCGAGAGCAGGAGCTGCACGTGGGCGGGCGTCACTGGGATCTTGAGATGATAGAACCGGGGCACACGTGCAAGGCGCTCTGGTAGTGGTAGTCCAAGTGCTTCGAATATCTCACGGGGACGGATCTGCCTCACCACCCACTCCTCTCGCGGGACGGGCATCATCCACCAGTGCACCCCGGGACCCACCTCGCCCCAACCAGCCTCGTCGCCGAACAGAACCCATACCTGGTGCTCTCCTACCGCCAGGTTGAGCCCGTAGGCCAGCGCCAGGTCCGGGAGGAAGTTGGCGTCGGGTGGAACGTACACCTCCACCTCGATCGGGTCCTCGGGGAGGAGCAGGTAGGTGTCCAACCGAACGGTGTGCCGCTCGCCGCTCCCAGTCGGCTCGAGGGTGAGCGCGATGCGCGCTCGCCCGTCCGCACTCTGGAGCGGCACGACCCCACCACCACCCGGCTCGGAGATCAATCCCCAGAAGGTAGGCACCCCCGTCTCATGGTTCCAGAACTGATACGACCCATTCGGAATTGCATCCGGGTAGGCCCCAGAGACGTCGGGTTCCAAGCGTGCAGTACCGCGGAGTTCCTGCCGATGTGCGTCGGACACGGTGAGCACCGCGCCCGCACGAGTGTAGACCAGCTCGTGAGGCGCGTCCGTGGAGACCGTGAACAGGCTGCCCTGTCCCGGACGCAGCGCGGACGGACCCGAGCGCAGGTCCCAGAAGTAGGGCTGGTCCACCATGCTCTGGACCCGGAACCGTGGGGACACCACCTGCTCCGAGTCGTTGCGTACATAGACTTCCATCTTCCACACGTGCTCGCCAACGGTCCACACTGGATTGACGATGAGGACCGACAGCGGGGAGTCACTACGTGCTGAAAGCACGGTAAGCCCCAGAATGGCCAAGAGAGCCGACCCTGCCAGCGCGGCCGACAACCGCAGGTTCCGCGGGTCCAGGGGCAACCTGAACAGTGAGGCCCGCGCTTCGCGGTTCAACGCAAGGGCCATCACCGCAGGGAATGCCCA
>JAFDJI010000605.1 GCA_019307545.1 Deltaproteobacteria bacterium
GCACCGAGGAGGGCCGCCGGTACCTGGCCAAGGTGGCGGCGCTGCGCCTGGGCCTGAAGCGCCTCTCTCGGGGCATGCGGGAACTGTGCGACCGGGCGGCCGAGGAGAGCGGTGGCGTCACCCGCCTCTTCCTGCACCTGATTCAGGACGCCGCCTTCTACGCCATCGCCGAGGGACGCGCGCGCCCTGGGCTCGCCGCTCTCGACCGCGCGGTGCGAGACCACACCGATGCCCTTCGCAGGGTGCTGGTGGCGGGCGATCTTGAGGCGCTTCGGGACGCGGACGGGACCGATGGGCTCGACGTGCCGGTGGAGCGGAAGGTCCGCCTGCTCACCCACAACCTGCTCCTCGAGTACGAGGACGGGTGGTGCGACCTCACCCGCTCGTACGTCGGCTCATCGCACGGCGGGCAACGCCGTGATGCCGCGGATTGTCGTCATCCGTTCCAAGGCGCACGCAGAGCAGGCGATCGCTACCATCGGGATCCAGTCGTGAAACGTCGCCGCAAGCTGGAGCCCCGCGAACCTCGGCGCCGTCGCACCAGCGCCGGCGCCTGCCACTGCTGTCAGCAGACCTTCGACTTCTGCTGGAGCTGCAAGTGTGGCTTCCTCATCTGCCAGTCCTGCATGCAGGACAACAGCTGGGGAATGACCTGCAACAACGTGAACTGGCAGTGTCCGGACTGCGGCGGGTGGAACGGGTATGGCAACAACTGAAGGAGGGGGCACTCGAACGGCCACCAGGGTGTGTTCGCGCGTGAGCGACTAGTCTTCCGCAACAATCAGCGGAAGCGTGCCCACCGGGAACGTGCAGGTCCCCCCGGCGCAAAAGCCGAGCTCGGTCCGGGGACCCCCGGGATCGGCCTGCGTGGAGACGGAGACGGCGATGGGGTCCAACAGGGTCATCCCGCCGCCGTCGACCTCGCAACCGCCGACCTCGTACACGATGATCGTGTCGTTGTCCTCGATGATGTGGGTCCCGAAATCCAGGATGATGTACCCTCCAAAGCCACCCAGGTTGACGAAGCCGCGGTCGTTGTAGCACTCCGAACTGGGCGGCCCCACCGCCTCGTACGAGTCCATGTGCTCGTTGATGTCTTCGTTCATCGGTGCGTAGGCGTGGACATTGACAGCATATCCCTTGGGTGAACCTGTCGAACTGCGCAGCTCCACCGCGTCGATTTCTGCGCCGGGCGTACCCTCCCTTTCGTCGTCACTCAGGTCGTCGATCCTCACGTATCGGTAATCCAGGTACTCCAGGTCGTCGCCTTCGTCGTCCGGTACGCTGGTGTCGGGATCGGAACTGCAGTCATCACAGTCACAGAGGTACTCACAGCCTCCCAGGACGGGTCCAGCCAGGGTCGCCCATAGGTAGAGGTGTCTCATGGCAGGTGCCCTGGGTCCGAATGGAGCCCATAGTATGCGTGGCAGGTCCGTTCTGCACAACCCGGCGGGTCTACTCGAACAGCGCTCCGGTGACGTCGAAGGTCTGGGTGGTGCAGTCGAAGCAGTAGTCGCCCGAGAAATCCGCGGTGAGGGTGGCGGTGAACTCGGTGGCCGATGTGAATGTCCCCGCCAGGGTGTAGGTCTCGGTGCAGGCGCCCGCCAGGGTGTTCTGCACGTTGAAGGCGCCCTGCTCGTCGACGAGGCCGGCCATGGTGCCCGGCTGGCCGCCTGCGGAGCCGAAGCTGATGCTCGGCGCGGCATCGAACACGGTGAGGGTGTTGCAGCTCATCGCCACGAGGTCGTACGCGCAGGAGTAGGAGACCACCGGATCGATCCCCCAGGTGCCGCTGAAGCTGCACGCGCTCTCGTCGTCGCCGTCGCAGTCATTGTCGATGTCGTCGCCGCAGATCTCCTCGGCGCCCGGATGCACGGTGTCGTCGCCGTCGTCGCAGTCGAGGTCCTCGGCGGCGTAGGTCTCCGCACAATCGGGGACGTTGCCGTCGAAGAACCCGTCGCCGTCGGCGTCGAAGGCGTCGTCCACGGTGGTCTCGCCGGGCTGGAGCACGCCGTCGCAGCGGGCGTTCTGGGCCAGGCCGACGTCGTTGTCGCACCCCACGAGGGCGAGGAGGACGAGGGGGAGGTAGCGGCACATGGGGAGGCTCCTTCCAGGACCGGCGAGCCTAGCGCGTTTTCCGCCAAGGCCCAACACGTTTCGCCTTCTGACGGGCTGTTGGTGGTGGGCTGGGTTCCCGCCCACCAAGACGAAATCGGCTGCGCTGACCCGGACGCCCCGCCGATTCCAGGCCTGAGGCCGATCGACTGATCCCCAGTGGGAATGACCCGGCCTACTACCCGGTCCGCGGACGCGTACTCGCCGGTTGACCTGGCCCACCAGGGAGTCGCGTCACAGACCGCCGCGTGTCGATCACTCCTCCGCTCGCCTCGCCAGCTCCTCGTCGGCCTTCTCGATCAGGTCCTGGTTGCCCTGGGCGATGAGCGCGATGCGGGCGTTCTCGGAGAGCAGGCTGTCGGCCTGGGTCTCGACGTACAACCAGTTGGTCAACAGCCGCAGCGTCTCGTCCCCGTCCTCGACGAAGACGTCTAGGCCGAAGGTCTGGTGCACGCAGTTCTTCCCGTTGTCCGAGCAACCCGGGACGGCGATCCAGTGCCTGGCCACGAACACGGCCGGGCCCTCGGCCAGCGGGACCCACTTGTAGTCCTTGCGCAGCTGGTAGGGAATGCGCACCCCGAACACGCCCTTCTTCAGGACGTCGTTGTCGCTGCGGAAGTAGGACTCTCCTCCGGCGAACGTGTTCGCGTCGCCCTCGATGATCGTGCGGTCGTACTGCTCGAAGCTCGCCGGGTCGGTCCAGATCTGGTCGGGCTCGGTCACGGCGGCGGCGTGCACATCGAACGGAAAGACCGATGGCCCGGCGTTGGCGATGCCTACATGGTCGGCGAGATCGGCGCCCCCGGGCACGGTGACGTCCGCCACGTCGTCCGGGGTGAGGTTGGTGAGTCGCAGACCGTCCCAGGCCTCCTCGCTGCGCCCGTTCTCCTCCATCCATGCCACCAGGCCGTCGACGGCGAAAGCGAGGGCGAAATCGTCCTCCCACACCCGGTAGACGTCGTGGGTACGGTCGTCCAGGGTGGGTGGCGCGCCCTCTCGCACCCTGGCGCAACCGAGCAGCAGGAGGAGCGGAACGAGTCGTCGCATGTCTCGAAGATACCCCATCCCCGTGGTCACCCTCACGAGGCGGGCGGGCTCTCCATGATCACGATGGTCCGCGCCGGCACCCCGTAGGTCGCCTCTCCGATGAGCAGCGGGTCGTCCGGGTCGATGTTCTGCGACGTGTACTCGTCCGCGGTCGGCTCCGCGGCGAAGTAGGCGTCGGTGTCGAACCAGGCTTGGGTGTCGACCACCCGGTACCAGGTGCGGCCCGCGGGCAGGGTGAACTGCACCTCCGCCGAGGTCTCCATGTTGATGAGGATGGCCAACTCGGGTTTGTTCCAGGAGCCGTCGTCGTAGTAGTGCAGCATCAATTGCTTGCTGGACCAGTCGGGCGCGCCGGCGTTGTCGGGGCTCTT
>JAFDJI010000606.1 GCA_019307545.1 Deltaproteobacteria bacterium
CGGGGTGGGCGCATTCGGTTGCACACGTCCGGGTGGCTCGAGTCCTGGTCTAAGCACGCTCATCCGAGACGTACGGGTCGCTTCCTGGAGCCAGGCGTCACACGTTGTCTTCTCCCACGTGGGGGTCCTACTTCAATGCGGGTCTGCCGGAATGGTACGTGGTCGCTCTGAAACGACCCTACTGCCCGCAGATCAGCTTCACCGGCGGACCGCCGCGACCACGCCCGGGGGAGGCGGTGGCCACGTAGACGGGCGAGCCGTCTTCGTCCTCGAGTACGTGGACGTCGAAACCGCTCGAGTGACCGGGGAAGGCGACCGCGCAGTCACTGAGCTCCGCGAGGAGCGCCACGTCGTCTTCGTTCGGGGCGAGTTCGGCTTGGTAGTTGGAGATCCAGTACTCCCCGTCGCCGAACTTCGCCTTCGCCAGCGCCGGTCCGACCTCACTGCCGCCGACTTTGAACTCGAGGTCGCTGTCGCCGATGAAGAGCGTGGGCAACTCGGCCCCATCGCTGCCGGCGGGTGCCAGCGTCAGCGTGTCGCCGTCGAACGACACCTCGTAGTCGATCCGCGCGGCGAGCTCTCGGACGAACTCGAGATAGACCTCGTTGTCCATTGCGTCTGCCAGGTCGGTCGCCACCACCTGGTCATCGCCATCCACCACGAGGTCTGCGCCGCGCGCAGAGAGCACCACCTCGGCATCGGGACCCAGGACGACGACGCCAGGGTCGGTCTGTTGCGCGAATGCAGGGGTAGCGAGGAGGGGAACGAGAACGGAACCCACGACCTTTCGCGTATACATCAGTCCTCCAAAGAAACATCCAAAAGCAAACGAAAACCAAGCGATTCTAACCGTTCGGTGTCGACCGGGCAAGCCCGGGCCGACCCGGTGCCTATGCGACCAGGAAGGCCAGGTTCGCCGCCTTCTGCAGGGCGTCGTCGGCGACGCCGGAGAGCACCCGGTGCAGCTCCTCCGGCGACTCGATGGGCCGCCCGTCGTCCCGGCGTGACACCTTCAGCCCCGAGGCCAGCACCGACTCGACCAGGGCCGCCGCGATCTCCTCCCGCCTGCGCGTGCCGTCGGCAAGGAAGATGACCTGGCGCAGGATCTGGTCGGCGTCGCCGGACTCGTGGCGCACGTTCGTGAGCCTCGGGACCTTGTTCATCACCTGCCAGCGCGCCATCGGGAACGCCACCGGCCGCTCGCTGACGGTGGTGGTGAACGGCAGGTCCACAAGGGTGACCTCCACCACACCGTTCGCGAAGCAGGACAGCAGATTGCCGCCGAGCACCTGGTCGTCGTCGTCGCGTTGCTCGCCGATGCTTGCGCGGGCGCGGTCGCGCAGCGCCTCGAACGACAGGGCCACCGGGTAGATCTCCACCAGCTCCGCCATCGCCGCCTTGAGCAGCGGGACCCTGGTAGCGACGGTCCAGTCCTCGAACTGGTAGACGACCTTCTCGTCCGACCGCACGTCGCCACCACCCTCTACGGCGCGTGCCTTGGAACGGAAGCGGAACGGCGTCATCGACTGCCAGTCGAGCACCCGGTCGAGCTCCACCTCGCTGTGCACGAGGAGCGTCTGGCGGAAGGTGCGGTTCCGCACGAAGTCCATGTACTGCTCGACTTGGAGGATGTCGCCGGTGACCTTCGAGAACGCCTCCTGTACGTACACCGGGAAGTGCATGGGCAGCATCGCCGCGAAGGTCGCCTCGCCCAGGTACTGCAGCTGTGCCGCCGTCGCGCGGGCGATGAACTGGTGGAAGTAGACCGGTGCGTTGAGCTTGGCGAGGTGGTCGTGAAACAAGTAGGAATCCGGGAGATCGCGCAGGGTCTCCACCTCGCTCTGGAGCAGGATGCTGTAGGCGTTCTTCGACAGTGACGCGGCCTTTGCGAGGAAATCCAGGAGCGCGCGAGCCTGCCCGACCTTCATCGCCGGGTCGGGCAGCCGGGCCGTGTGGAACATCATCATCTCGCGGACCATCTCGCGCATGTGCCAGCCCGGGTACGTGTTGTAGCTGACGTAGGCGACCCCTTGCGGGCGCAGGCACTCCCGGCACACCGCGAGCAGCCGTTCCTGCACCGCCTCGGGGACCCAGGAGTAGACGCCGTGGGCGGCGATGAAGTCGAAGTCGCCCAGCGACTCGTCGATGTCCATCAGGTCGAGGTGCAGCAGGCGGACGTTCTCGATGCCGAGCTCGGCGAACATGCGGAGCCCGTCCTCCACCTGCCGCCGTGACAGGTCGACGCCGACGAACTCCGCCTCGGGAAAGCACAGCGCCAGGGGGGCGAGGTTGCCGCCGCTCGCGCAGCCGATCTCCAGGTAGCGGCACCGCGCCGGGTCCTCCGGGGTCATCCCGAAGAGGCGCGCGAGGCAGGCGAGGCGGTCGGGTGTCGTGTCGGCGTGGGCGACGCTGTGGTACGGGACCTCGTCGTAGGAGGTTCCGATCCCCGGCGTGGTGGTGGTCATGGCTCCCTCGTCGGGAAACGCGCCAGCCGCCCCATGCCCGCGAACATCTCCAGGATCTCCGGCGGCGAGGGGTCGCCGCGGAAGTCCCGGTACAAGGTGTGCACGTTGACGAAGACCCGCTCCGGGTCGAGCCAGCCCCGGTAGGCGTCCAGCGCGATGTCCCGGGCGGCCTCCTCCACGCTCATCCCACCCGGGCCACGGGCCCCTGCCACACCACCGGGTGCGCGTCCTTGAAAAGGATGTCGCCGGTGAAGAGCACCTTGTCTCCAGGCACGTAGACGACCGCATCGCCCAGGGTGTGGGCCGGGCCCACCTCAATCAGCTCAACCGTCTTGTCGCCCACCTGCAGGGTGAGGGAGCCCTCGAAGATGCGGGTG
The DNA here is from genome assembly GCA_019307545.1 of Deltaproteobacteria bacterium. Lineage (GTDB taxonomy): Bacteria > Myxococcota_A > UBA796 > UBA796 > JAFDJI01. The sequence goes on from JAFDJI010000606.1 coordinate 2,843, forward strand.
GGCAGCACCACCTCGTTGCCCGCGAAGTCGAAGTGCTCGAAGAGGGGCAGGGCGAAGGGGGCCGCGTCCGCCAGCCAGGCCACCGTGTGCAGGCCGAGCTTGTCGCCCACCCGTCCGAGCAGCCGTCCCGCACCACCCAGGGCCCGCACCACCCGGCTGGCGCGCAGCAGCAGGGCGTTCCGGCTCGGGGGAGCCGCGCGCAGGTCTTCCAGGCAGCCATGGGTGCCGATGATCTCCGCCCCTTCGACCACGCCGTTCCCGTAACAGTGGTCGCCGTTGCCGTGGGTGTTCACCACCGTGCCCACGTGGGCCGCAGCCGGCGCGGCGTCACGCATGGTGGCGAGCATCTCGGCGGTGAGCTTCCGGTCGAACAGGGTGTCCACCAGCAGACTCTGGTCGCCGTCGGTGATCAAGCCGGCGTTGCTC
>JAFDJI010000607.1 GCA_019307545.1 Deltaproteobacteria bacterium
GGCCTCCTCCGACGGCAAGCGGCGCGGCGAGCCCGTCTCCGGTCTGGTCCGGAGGGACCTCGGTCGTCAACGTCTCCCCACCGGCCTCCGTGGCGGCCGGGGCATCGCTCGCGGCGGCGGACTCGGTGGGCTGGACCGGATCCATCGATAACTCCTCGGGAGGGCAGCGCGGGAGGTGAGTAACCCTCATGCCTCCAGGCGCACGGACACCAATCGCGACACCCCGGGGGTGGGCATGGTGATGCCGTACAGCGTGTCGGCGTACTCCATGGTCTTGCGGTTGTGGGTGATGAGGATGAACTGGGCCACGTGCGCCATGTCTCGTAGGAGCTGACTGAATCGCCGCCCGTTGGCATCGTCCAGGGGCGCATCGACCTCGTCCAGAACACAGAATGGCGACGGCCTCACCTGGAACAGCGCGATGATCAAGGCGATGGCCGCGATCGCCTTTTCGCCGCCGGAGAGGAGCGACAGGTTTTGAAGCCGCTTTCCGGGGGGTTGCACGGAGATCTCCACCCCAGTCTCGAGGAGATCCTCCACGTCGGTCAGGGAGAGCCGTGCGCTCCCCCCACCCGCGAGCCGGGGGTAGACCTGTTCCAGCTTCTCGGACACCCGGTCGAAGGTGTCGCGGAAACGCTGACGACAGAGACGGTTCATCTTCGCGATGGCGGTCCGGATCCGGGCCACCGACTCCTCCAGGTCCACTCGCTGCTCCACGAGATCCGCGTGGCGGCGCGAGACGTCTTGGTACTCCTCCATGGCCCCGAGGTTGACCTCGCCAAAGGCAGCGAGACGACGCCGGTCCTCCGACAACTCGTCCACCAGCGCAGCGATGCCGTCGAAGTCCTGCAGCATCGACGGTCGCACCTCGAGGTCGGCCACGCCACGCACCACCCTGCTGCCCACCCGCAGGTCGTCGTGCACCTGCGGATCGCTCTGCAGTACCACGCTCCCATGGGCATCGATCCGGTCCAACAGGCCAGGCAGCGACACCAGGTACCGCTCTTCCATCTGGGCGCGGATCGACTCCACATCGAGCTGGATGGCCCTGGCCCGAACCTCGAGATCGTTGGCCTGGCCAACGGCTTCGTCCCGCTTCCCAGCCAGCTCCCCGAGCGAGGTCTCCAACCCACGGCACGCTTCCCGCAGCCCCTCGAGGCGTTCCCGTTCCCTCTGGAATCGATCCCAAGCCGCCCCGCGTGCCTCCTTCACTTCCTTCAGCGCGATCGCAGAGCGCTGGAGGGCGTCTTCGTTCTCGGTTCGCTGCACGCTCAGCTCGGCGCGGCGGTCGGATAGGGTCCGAAGGCGCCCATCCAGCTCCTCGAGCCGGGCCACGGACCCCTCCACCGCCTGCTGCTTCGCCTCCAGGCGTTCTTGGAGCGCAGCCGCCTGGACCGCTGTCTCGGAACGGGCGTCCCGCGCCGCTTCTTCCTCCTGCTCTGCCTCGTGCAGCGCCGTCCGCAGGGTCGCAAGCGCAGCCGTCCGCCCTGGGACCGCGCGCTCCATCTCGGCGAGGCGATCCCGCGCCCCGCGCAGCTCGGTCTCGGCCGTTGCTGCGTGGGCCAGGCGCACTTCGGTTCGCCGGGCTGCTTCCACCGCCTCCCGAGCGCGGGTCACCGCGGTGGTCCAGGCTTTCCGGTCGGCTTCAGCCGCTTGCCGAGCCACGTCCAGACGCCCCCGCCACTCCGCAGCCTCGGCGGCATGCTGTGCTCGGAGGGAGCTCAGTGCCTCCCGGGCCCGTTCTCGGACGGCCGAGCCCTCCTCGCGAACCTGGTGGACGCAGCTCTCGGCAGTCTCTCGGACCGTGGCTGCGCGCAGCTGCAGCTGTTCGCGTCCTACCTGCTCCGCGTCACGCAGATCCGCCTCCGCCTCCTCTGCGGCGCGCCGGAGCAGCGCCTCCTCGTCCACGAGTGCCGCGCGCTCCGCCTCCAAGGCCTCGACCTCCCGCCGGTTGGAGCCGAGGGAGTCGCGAAGCTCCCGCAGTGCCTCGCGCCTCCGCAGCGCGGCGCGGGCAGTCGCCCCGCGGTCGCCCAGGGAAACCACCCCGTCGACGCCCACGCGCTCCCCCGTCCCCCGCACCACCGCAGTACCCCCGGTGGCGCGATGATGTGCCAGGGCCGCAGACAGGTCGGATACCACCGCGACCCCAGAGGGGAGTGTCGCAGCATCGGCGTCAGGGCGCAGCCACAGGATTTGTAGGGTGCGGTCTCCCACCTCCCTTGCCAGGGCGAGCACCTCCTCCTCTCGACGCACCACGGGCAGGGTGAGGCGGTCCCCGAGGATCGCGACCACCTCGTCCGGGTCCTGCCCGTCGCCGAGCAGGTCTGCCAACCGGGGAAGACCCTCGGTCGGATCGCCCCGCTCCGCACCCGCCTCCTCCAGGCCCGCAATGCGACCCTCCAGGCTGCGTTGCCGCCGCGTGAGCACCGCCAACTGGTCCTCCACCACCGCTCGCCGGTCGCGCGTTCGCGCCACCTCCTCCCACGCCCGATCCCGCTCGTTCGCGACGGCGGCGAGGGTGTCCCCCAGCTCCCCGGTGGCTTCGGCCACGCCCTGCTCCTGGCGGGCTCGGGACTCGCGTTCCGCCCGGGCCACCTCGACCGCCCAATGCTCCTCGGCTTCCGCCCCAGTGCGCTCCGCCTCCATTCGGGCGTGCTCGTGCGCCCGCAGACCGTCCTCCAGGGCTCGAAGCGCCTCGCCGACCACGGCCTCGGAACGATGGTGCGCTTCCGCGACCCTGATCGCGACAATCTCTCGCGCCTCCACTTCCTGGACCGCCTTCTCGGCGCTCCCCTCGTCCAGGGTGGACAGCGTCTCCTCCAGTGCCGCGACCCGGGCGCGGGCTGCGTCTTCCTGTGCGTCCGCAGCTGCCGCCTCACGCGCTGCGGCCTCGGCGCTGCGCCGCGCCTCCACGACCCCCCGGGAGGCACTGTCCAGCACCCGCTGACGGTCGAGCAGGTCGCGCGCACACGCCTCGTGCTGCACCGTCAGCGCCACCACGTCTGCTCGCAGGCCGGCCAGGGTGGTGTCCGCCCCCGCACGCTGGACACCGAGGTCGGCTTCCTCTGCCGCCAACCGCGCCAGCTCCTGGTCCAGCTCGGTACGGCGCCGATCGCCCCAGCCCACTGCACCCTCGTTCTCCCGCTGTCGAGCGTCTTGTTCGGCCACCTCCTCACGCCAGGTGGCGGCGGCAGCCGCCACCAGCTCCAACTCCTCTCGCCGCTCCTCGATCTCCCGGGTACGGCGGCGGACGTGGCGATCG
>JAFDJI010000608.1 GCA_019307545.1 Deltaproteobacteria bacterium
AGGGTGCGGCGCCGTGACGTGCTCGCCCCGACCCGGAGGAGGCCCTGGTGTCGGCACCTCCTCCGCCCGGGACGGCCGAAGCGGGCGCGACGCCGTGACGTGCTCGCCCCGACCCGGAGGAGGCCCTGTTGCCGGCGCCTCCTCCACCCGCGGAAGGCGCGGCGCAATGAGGTGCCTGTTCCGACCCCACAGCACCGCAATGTCGGTGCTGTGCATACTCCTTCTCCTGCTCCCCGCCTGCAGAACGCTCGTGGAGTCGGACGTGCCCGCCCCCCGCCACGACCCCTCCGACCTCTGGGAGGTCGTGCTGCGGCAGGTCGTCGATGCCGATGGCTACGTCGACTACGACCGTCTCGAGGCGCGGCGCGAGACGCTCGACCTCTACGTCGCCTTCTTGGGCACCGGGCGAATCCCCCAGAGCACGCTGGCCCGCTACGCGTACTGGATGAACGCCTACAACGCCCTGGTGATGTTCACGGTGCTGGAGGAGGGTCGGCCCGCCTCGGTGTTGGACGTCCCGCCGGCCGGCTTGTGGGTGAAGACCCCGGGGGCGGGGTTCTTCACCCAACGCGCGTTCCGGTTCGGACCCGATCGCCTGTCGCTCTCCGAGATCGAGAACGAACGGCTGCGGATGGTCCGCCAGGACATCCGGCTCCATGCGGCCATCAACTGCGCATCGGTGTCGTGCCCACCCCTGCGACGGGAGCTCTACGACGGCCGGCTGCTGGAGAGGCAGCTCGAGGACCAGATGATCCGCTGGGTGAACGACCCCGACCGGGGCGTCCGCGTCGAGGGCGACACCGCAGTGATGACCCCCATCTTCGACTGGTTCGCGCGAGATTTCCACGACTGGACCGCGGGCGACGACCTGTGCACCATGGCGGCGCGGTATGCCAGGAGTGCGTTGCGAGCCGACCTCACCCGCCTCGCCGAACAGGGCTGTCCCCACCAGTTCTTTGAGTACGACTGGTCGCTGAACCACCGCCCGCGGGAGTGAGGGCGTTCGCCCACGGCGCTCCGAGGCCCCCGGTAGCCCCGCAAGGCCCTGCACGATAGGGTTTTTCCACCCCGCGAGGCGTTCGCATGGCCCAACCCCGCACAAAGCCCCCCTGGCTGAAGGTCCGCCTGCCGGGCTCGCCGCGGTACCACCGCATCAAGCGGCGGGCCCGCGCGCTCTCGCTGACCACGGTGTGCGAGGAGGCGCGCTGCCCGAACATCGGGGAATGCTGGGGCGACGGCACCGCCACCTTCATGGTCATGGGCGACACCTGCACCCGCGGGTGTCGGTTCTGCGCGGTCAAGAGCCTGCGCCGTCCCCCACCGCTCGACCCCGACGAGCCGCGCAACCTCGCCCGCGCCATCGCCGAGATGGAGTTGGACTACGTGGTGATCACCTCGGTGGACCGGGATGACCTGGAGGACCAGGGCGCCGCACACTTCGCGGCGTGCGTGCGTGAGACCCGCGCCGCCACGCCCGGGACGCTGATCGAGGTCCTCATCCCGGACTTCCGTGGCGAGGTCGCCCTGGTGAGCGAGGTGGTGGCGACCCAGCCGGACGTCGTCGGCCACAACGTGGAGACCGTCGAGCGTCTCACCTCAGTGGTTCGCGATACCCGGGCCGGCTACCGCCAGTCCCTGCAGGTGCTGTCGGCCATCAAGTCCCTCGACCCCACCCGGTATTCGAAGTCCTCCCTCATGTTGGGGGTGGGCGAGACCGAGGACGAGGTGCTCGACACTCTCCGCGACCTGCGCGCGGTGGACGTGGACTTCCTCACCGTCGGGCAGTACCTGCAGCCCTCCACCCGTCACCTGCCGGTGACCTCCTTCGTCGAGCCCGAGGTCTTCGACCGGATCCGGGACCTGGGACTGGAGATGGGCTTCAAGTACGTCGCCTCCGGCCCCCTGGTCAGGTCCTCGTACAAGGCGGGCGAGTTCTTCCTCCGCGAGTACCTCGACGAGCACCGGGCCACCGCCTGAGGCGTGGGGACCATGGCAACACACACCACAGCTTCGGCGATCCGCGCCACCCTGCACCGAGCCCTCGAGGAGCGCGATGACGTCGTGCTGCTGGGAGAGTCCATGGGCCGCGGGGGTGGGGTGGCCGGCACCACGCGGGGGCTGCAACAGCGTTTTGGCGAAGACCGGGTCATCGACCTTCCGGTGGCCGACCGCGCCGCCGTGGGGCTTGCGGTGGGGCTCGCCCTGGGCGGGAGGACCGCGGTAGTGGAGGTGTCCACCACCGGGCGTCTGACCGCGGTGTTCGAGGTCCTGGCCGAGGCCGCCTCGGTCGCTTCGGATGGCGAATTCCGGGTGCCCCTGGTGGTTCGGGTGCCCACGGGCACCGAGGCGGGCAACCGGGTGGATCGGCCCGCGGGGGACCTGTTGGCTACGGTCCCCGGACTCTCGGTCGTGTGCGGATCGACGCCGGAGACGGCCGCGGGTCTCCTGGAGGCCGCGCTGCGGTCCGACCGGCCGGTGGTCCTGCTGGAGCCGCGCGCGCTGTATCACCAGCAGGGCGAGGTCTCCGGCAACCCCATCGCCCTGGACCGGGCACGGGTCGTGCGTGAGGGCGAGCACGTCACCCTGGTGGGGTGGGGGGCGAGCGTACCGGCCGCCCGACAGGCCGCCGAGGACCTGCATCGCGAGGACGTGTCCGCGCAGGTGGTCGACCTGGTGTCCCTGAGCCCGGTGGACGAAGAGACCCTGGGCGCAGCGGTGCGCCGCACCGGCCGCATCGTCGCGGTCCACCCCGACGACAGCGCCCTGGCGGAGCGACTCCTCGGGGTCGCCCTGCAACGGGCCTTCCTGTATCTGGAGTCGCCTCCGGCCATCGTGCGACCTGAGCACGAGGCCATGCTCCGCGTCACTCGCGAGAGCGTCTTCTACTGATTCGGAGAGATCTGCATGCCGTTCGTGTACGAGATGCCGGAGATCGGCGAGGGCGTTGTCGAGGGCGAGATCGTCGCCTGGATGGTGAAGGAAGGCGACTTCATCGAGCGTGACGCGCCACTGTGCGAGGTGATGACCGACAAGGCCACGGTGGAGATCTCTTCCCCCACTACCGGGCGGGTGGTGAAGCTTCACGGCCAGCCAGGCGACATCATCAAGGTCCACACCCCCCTGGCCGAGATCGACGAGAACGGCGCCGGCGCTGCGACGCCTGGCCCGGCAGCAGCGCCACCGGCGGCACCCGTCACCGCTCCCCCCACGGGCGTTCCTTCCAGAGCGAAACCCGGCGTACCCGCGAAGGCCCCCCCCTCC